>NZ_JALIHH010000009.1:0-27083 GCF_022869435.1 Aeromonas sp. LsrichE-8G | reverse complement strand
CGGTATAACCTGGCCAGAAGGAGGCAATATCAATATGATGCACGGCGACAGCAGGGTGATGGTGGTGGTGTGTTTGGAGACAGCCAGTTTACCAGCACCCTGTCTGTCAACTTCCACTTCCCCAAGATCCCGCGAAGAACCAAAAAGAAGGGATGCGCACCCTGCGTACATCCGGCCTCGAGAAAGCGCGTCTTGGCGTCACCAGCCTGGCCGAAATCAACAGGATCACCACCAACTGAGTTCGCAGTGCCCGAGTCATCTCGCCGGGTGAAGCCGCTGCCATCACCCCGATGACCTTCTTCAAGCCAAGATGAGCCGGACAGGCAGCAGCATCCGGCCACCGTCGCCCAATTGCAGGATGCAGTGATGGCCACATTAGCTCAAAAACGCAACGCACCGAAAAAAGTCTTCTCCTACCGCTGGCACGGCGTCAACCGCAAGGGACAGAAGGTCTCCGGCGAGCTGCAAGCCGACAGCATCACCACCGTCAAGGCCGAGCTGCGCAAGCAGGGCGTCAACGTCACCAGGGTCAGCAAGCAGAGCCAGGGGCTCTTCTCCAAGGGCGGTGCCAAGATCAAGCCGATGGACATCGCCGTCATCTCCCGCCAGATCACTACCATGCTCTCCGCCGGCGTGCCTCTGGTGCAGAGTCTTCAGATCATCGCTCGTGGCCACGAGAAAGCGGCGGTGCGCGAGCTCATCGGCCAGATCGCCGCCGATGTGGAAACAGGCACCCCGCTCTCGGAGGCGTTGCGCCGCCATCCCCGCCACTTCGACGACCTCTATTGCGACCTGGTCGAGGCCGGGGAGCAATCCGGTGCACTGGAGACCATCTACGACCGTATCGCCATCTACCGCGAGAAGAACGAAGCCCTCAAATCCAAGATCAAGAAGGCCATGTTCTATCCGTCCATGGTCATTCTGGTAGCCATCGTCGTCACCTCCATCCTGCTGCTCTTCGTCATTCCCCAGTTCGAGGATATCTTCAAGAGCTTCGGTGCCGAGCTGCCCGCCTTCACCCGGTTCGTCATCGCCATCTCCCGCTTTATGCAGGAGTGGTGGTACGCCATCTTTGGCGGCGCTGCTCTCGCCGTCTTCCTCTATGTGCGGGCCTGGCGAAAATCCCAGAAGGTCAGGGACAACACGGACAAGTTCATCCTCACCATTCCCGTGGTGGGCAACATACTGCACAAGGCGGCCATGGCCCGTTTTGCACGCACCCTCTCCACCACCTTCTCCGCCGGTATCCCGCTGGTGGATGCCCTGGTCTCGGCGGCCGGAGCATCGGGCAACTATGTCTATCGCACTGCGACCATGGCCATTCGCAACGAGGTGGTGGCCGGCATGCAGATCAACGTCGCCATGCGCACCGTGGATCTTTTCCCCGACATGGTGACCCAGATGGTGATGATCGGTGAGGAATCCGGCGCCATCGACGACATGCTCTCCAAGGTCGCCGCCATTTTCGAACAGGAGGTGGACGACATGGTCGACGGCCTCACCAGCCTGCTCGAACCCATCATCATGGTGGTGCTCGGGGTGCTGGTCGGCGGCATGGTCGTGGCCATGTACCTCCCCATCTTCAAACTGGGCTCTGTGATACACTGACCCCCTCGGCAGAGGGCCGGGCGGTGCATTTCCCCCCGGCCAACTGTCATCCCCGTTCCCGACACAAGCGATTGATCTATGGTGCCTTTGATCGAACTGGCCCAGGGCTTGCCCTGGCTCTATCTCTCCTTGATTTTCCTTTTCTCCCTGATGGTGGGCAGCTTCCTGAACGTGGTGATCCATCGTCTGCCCATCATGATGGAGCGGACCTGGCATGCCGAATACAGCGACTATTTCGGTGACGGTGAAGAGACTCCTCCTGCAACCGGACGATACAACCTCATGATGCCTCGCTCCCGCTGCCCCCACTGCGACCACCCCATAGGGGCGCTGGAGAACATTCCCCTGCTGAGCTGGCTATGGCTCAGGGGGCGCTGCCGCAACTGCCACGCCCCCATTTCGGCTCGCTATCCCCTGGTCGAGCTGCTCACCGCCCTGCTGTCGGTCTCGGTAGCAGCCGCGCTTGCCCCCGGCTGGGGCACCCTTGCCGCTCTGCTGCTCACCTGGACATTGGTCGCACTGACCTTCATCGACCTGGACAAGATGCTCTTGCCGGATCAGCTCACCCTGCCCCTGCTCTGGGTTGGCCTGCTGTTCAATCTGGCGGGCGGTTTCGTGCCCCTGGCCGATGGGGTGGTCGGCGCCATGGCGGGTTATCTGGTGCTCTGGAGCCTCTACTGGGCCTTCAAGCTGCTGACCGGCAAGGAAGGGATGGGCTATGGCGACTTCAAACTGCTGGCGGCGCTGGGCGCCTGGCTCGGCTGGCAAGCCTTGCCCATCGTGCTGCTGCTCTCTTCGCTGGCGGGCGCCATCATCGGCATCGGTCTCATCCTGCTGCGCAACCACCACCAGGGCAAACCCATTCCCTTTGGCCCCTATCTCGCCATCGCGGGCTGGATAACGCTGCTGTGGGGCGATAGCATCACCCGCTGGTATCTTGATGTCGTGCTCTAGCAAAAGGATCTCTGACCCATGTATGTAGTCGCAATCACAGGGGGAATCGGCAGCGGCAAGACCACGGTTGCCAACCGCTTTGCCAAGCTGGGCATCGAGGTGGTGGATGCGGACATCATCGCCCGTGAGGTGGTGGAGCCCGGCACCCCTGCTCTGGCTGCCATCGCAGCCCATTTTGGCCCGGATGTCGTGACCCCCGATGGCCAGCTCGATCGCCGCCGGCTGCGAGAGCGGATCTTCACCGACTCGCAGGCCAAGGAGTGGCTCAATGCCCTGCTCCATCCCCTCATCCGCAGCGAGATGCTGCGCCAGTGTGCGGCAACCCGCTCCCCCTACTGCCTGCTTGTCGTCCCCTTGCTGGTGGAAAACAGGCTCACTTCCCTCGCCGATCGGGTACTGGTGATCGATGTGGACGAAGCGACACAAATCGAGCGTACCTGCCGCCGCGATGGCGTCAGTCGGGAACAGGCCCAGGCGATACTGGCGTCCCAGGCGAGCCGCAGCGAGCGCCTGGCGATGGCCGACGACGTCCTGGACAACCAGAGTGGTACGAGTGAGACCATCTGGCAGCGAATTTTCGCCCTGCACCAGACATATCTGGCATTTGCCTCTCAACAAGCCCAGCAACTGTGAGTACACTAGGCCGGTTTATGGCTGGCCAGGATTAGGCATGATTTACGATTTCCCCCTCAATGAAAAAAGCCGGACCTATCTTCGTCTGGAGTCCCTGTTTTCCCAGATCCGCGACAATCTGGAGAGTGACCAGTCCTGGGCACATATCGCCTTCTTCAAGGGGTTGTTCGATTTGCAGGAGTTGCTGGAGCGTGGTGACCTGCGTGCCGATCTCATCAAGGATCTGGAGCGCCTCGGCCAACGCCTGAGCCACTGGGCCAGTCTGCCTGACGTCGATCTCGAGCAGATCCAGCGGATGCAGCAGGAGAGTACCCAGCTCTCCCGCAACCTGCTGAACTCCCCGCGCCCCGGCGCCCGTCTGAAAGAGGATCGCCTGCTCGGCTCCATTCGTCAGCGCTTCTCCATTCCGGGTGGTCTGTGCGCCTTCGATGTGCCGCAACTGCACCACTGGCTGGCGACCCCGGCCGTCACCCGCCACCAGCAGATGCAGCAATGGCTGAGTGACATCACCCTGCTGATGAACGCCATCTCCCTGTTGCTGCGCCTGTGGCGCGAGTCGGGCAACTTCAGCGACCAGGTGGCCACCAACGGCTTCTTCCAGGATACCGCCGAAGGGGCTGAACTGATCCGCATCCGTCTGGCGGGCACCCAGCCCTGCTATCCGACCCTGAGCGGCCACAAGAACCGCTTCGCCCTGCGCTTCCTGCCGACGACGGAACAGCAGATAGGCGACGTTTCCTTCCAGCTCGCCTGTTGTTGAGGAGCGCCCCATGGTGACCAAGGTAAAGTGCCCGACCTGTCAGAGCGAGATCGAATGGGGTCCGCAGAGCCCGTTTCGCCCCTTCTGCAGCAAGCGCTGCCAGCTAATCGACCTCGGCGAGTGGGCGGATGAACAGAAGCGCATCCCGGGCGAGATCAACCCGGATCTGCTGCCCGACCCAGAACAGGGCGATCCCTGGCAATAAATACTTCACGATCAAAAAAGGGCCCTCAGGCCCTTTTTTGTTAGTATCGATTCCCTTTCAGGCAAGCGAGGCCTGCAACCGCGCGACGATGGGGCCGTTGGCATCCGGGAAGCGGTATTCGTGCAGCGAGGCCAGTGGCACCCAGCGACACTCCTGCCCCTCCTTGCCAAAGGGCTCGCCGTGGAAGCGGGTCACTTTCCAGATATCCAGCAAGACCTGCTTGTCGGGGTAGTCGTGGTGCAGCTCCATGAAGGGGGCACAATCTTGCACCCGGATCCCGATCTCTTCCCATAATTCCCTGTCCAGCGCGGTGAGCAGATCCTCCCCCGACTCCACCTTGCCACCAGGAAACTCCCAGCGATCCCCCTGATGGCGATCGGCTGAGCGTTTGGCGATGAAGATATCGCCCCGTTCGTTCTCGATGACGCCCACCGCCACCCAGATCCGTTTCTTCTGTTCCATCATTGTCCTCAGCGTAAACACGGCAAACGGGCGATCCAGGGGGCAAGCCGAATGGCCTGCTGATCCCCCCAGGCCCTGAAGAGATCCTGCCCGACATGCTCATTGCCCGGCGGCGCAACCTGCGGCCAGGGCACCGCACCGGGCGGAGTGAAACAACGATCGTGTACCCGCGCGCTCTGGCGCAGATAGCGCCATAAACAGTCTCGCAAGAACCACTGGTCGATGTTCGGTGTTTCCATGGTACTGGGCTGATAGCTCGCCATCAGCGGCGCAAGGGGAGGCAGCACACCGGCCACACCGCCCCACATGCCGGCCAGCACCAGATCGGTGTGGCTCCACCAGTCACGCATGATATGGAACCAGCGCCCCGATGCAAGCCAGTCATCGACCGCCAGCCGCTCCCGCAGATTCAGCACGGAGTCCGCATCGCGCACAAGAAAGCGCCCCACGCCGGGATCATTGGCGACCTGGAAGCGCCAGCAGAGGCGCTGACGCTGGGATTGGCCATCGGGCTGCACCTTTATCTCGGCGCCATGTTCCTGCAGGCAGGCCAGAAACCCCTGAGGGACACTGCCATCCACATAGAAGCGCACCCGCCAGCCAGGATAGAGGTAAGCTGCGGCCAGCACATTGTCGAGCGCTCCCCGCAAATAGCGAGGCTGTACTCCCCACAAGGAGAAGGCGATGACTGCCTGCTTCTCCCCCTGCTCCGCGAGCCAGTCATCCGGCCCCTCTATCGGCAGCACCCACCCTGCGACAGGCTGCGAGACGGCCTCATCCTTGAGAGTCAGGGCACGGGTTCCCGCTTGTGCCGCTTCTTCATGGCGTCCTAGCTTGGCAAGGGAAGTGCAAAGCCCGTCATGGACCAGATAATCATCCGGCTCGCGCCGCACCAGTTCGACCAGGTGCATCACGGCCCGCTCATGTTGATCGGAGCGCGAGAGGCAGACACAGAGATTGCGCAGCACCTCAGTGTTATCGGGCGCGGATCGGTACGCCAGCGTCAGCACCTGGGCCGCCGAGGCGGGATCGCCGGACAAAAAGAGGTAATAGGCAAACTGCAGTTGCAGGGGAACAGATTTGTTCGTCTCTGCGTTCAGCCTGCTCAGCACACAACGGATCGCCTCCTGGCGTCTCTCCTGCAGCCAGTGCCCATGTGCCTCCCCATCCCATCCCGCCGGCAATCTGCTCATCGTCCCCTCCTTGGTCCGAAAATGAATACACCGCCCGAAGGCGGTGTATTCATCATGGCAGGGTGTCAGGTCAGCTGACCGTGACAGTGCTTGTATTTTTTACCCGAACCACAGGGGCAGGGATCATTGCGCCCGATCTTCTGCTCGTCGCGCACGAAGGTGGTATGGCCCTCGGCCCCACCCGTATCCTCGTCAGCCAGCTGGTTTTCGGCCGTGGCATGGGTGTAGGTACGGGGAGCGGCTTCGGCCTGCTGGCGCTGCTGCTCTTCCATCGCCTCCACATCCCGCTCCTGCACCTGTACCCGGCTCAGGATGCTGACCACGTCGCGCTTGAGGGTTTCCAGCATCTGGGTGAACAGATCGAAGGATTCGCGCTTGTACTCCTGCTTGGGGTTCTTCTGGGCGTAGCCGCGCAGATGGATGCCCTGACGCAGGTGATCCATGGCCGCCAGGTGCTCTTTCCACAGGCCGTCCAGGGTTTGCAGCATCACCGCCTTCTCGAAGTTGCGCAGCACCTCCTTGCCGACCAGCTCTTCCTTGTGGGCATAGAGCTTGGTGGCTTCATCCAGGATGCGTTCGCGCAGCTTCTCTTCATACAGCTTGTCGTCTTCCGCCAGCCACTGCTGCAGCGGCAGATCCAGGGCGAAATCGGACTTCAGACGCGCTTCCAGACCCGGCACGTCCCACATTTCTTCCAGGGACTGGGGCGGGATGTACTCGTCGATGATGGCGCCGTAGACGTCGTCACGGATGACGTGAATGGTCTCGGAGATGTCGTTGGTGTCCAGCAGTTCGTTGCGCTGCTCGTAGACCACCTTGCGCTGATCGTTGGCCACGTCGTCGAACTCGAGCAGGTTTTTACGGATGTCGAAGTTGCGACCTTCCACCTTGCGCTGGGCATTCTCGATGGCCTTGGTCACCCAGGGATGCTCGATGGCTTCGCCCTCTTCCATGCCCAGCTTCTTCATCATGCCGGTCACGCGGTCGGAGGCGAAGATCCGCATCAGGGTATCTTCCATGGAGAGGTAGAAGCGGGAGGAACCCGGATCACCCTGACGACCGGAACGGCCGCGCAGCTGGTTGTCGATACGACGGGATTCGTGACGCTCGGTACCGATGATGTGCAGGCCACCGGCCGCCAGCACTTCGTCATGACGCACCTGCCAGGCCGCTTTCAGCCCGGCAATCTGCTCGCTTGACGGGTTTTCCAGCTGGGCGATCTCCGCCTGCCAGTTGCCGCCCAGCACGATGTCGGTACCACGACCGGCCATGTTGGTGGCGATGGTGACGGCGCCGGTCTGGCCGGCCTGGGCGACGATCTCCGCTTCCATGGCATGGAACTTGGCGTTCAGTACCTTGTGCGGGATATTTTCCTTGGTCAGGATGCCGGAGAGCAGCTCGGAGTTCTCGATGGAGACGGTACCGACCAGCACGGGCTGGCCGCGCTTCACGCACTCGCGAATGTCCTGCACGATGGCCGCGTATTTCTCCTGGGCGGTCAGGTAGACGAGATCGCCCATGTCCTTGCGCACCATCGGCTTGTTGGTCGGGATGACCACGGTATCCAGGCCATAGATCTGCTGGAATTCAAAGGCTTCGGTATCCGCAGTACCGGTCATGCCCGCCAGCTTGTCGTACAGACGGAAGTAGTTCTGGAAGGTGATGGAGGCCAGGGTCTGGTTCTCGTTCTGGATCTTGACCCCTTCCTTCGCCTCAACCGCCTGGTGCAGACCGTCTGACCAGCGACGACCCGGCATGGTGCGGCCGGTGTGCTCGTCGACGATGACGATCTCGTCCTTCTGGACGATATAGTCGACGTTGCGCTCGAACAGGGTGTGCGCGCGCAGGCCGGCATTGACGTGATGCAGCAGGCTGATGTTGGTGGCGGAGAACAGGGAGTCATCCTCGGCCAGCAGTCCCTCTTTCTTGAGCAGCTCTTCCACGAAGATCTGGCCGTTCTCGGTCAGCAGCGCCTGGCGGTTCTTTTCGTCCACCGTGTAGTGGCCGTCGCCGGTGTACTCCTCGGAGTCTTCCTTGTCCTGCTTGACCAGCAGGGGGATCAACTTGTTGATCTGGGTGTACATGGCGGAGCTGTCTTCCGCCGGACCGGAGATGATGAGCGGAGTACGAGCTTCATCGATGAGCACCGAGTCCACCTCATCCACCAGCGCGTAGTTGAGCGGACGCTGTACACGCTGCTCCGGCGAGAATGCCATGTTGTCGCGCAGGTAGTCGAAACCGAATTCGTTGTTGGTACCGTAGGTGATGTCGGCAGCGTAGGCATCGCGCTTCTGGGACGCATCCATGCCGGGCACGTTGCAGTCCACCGTCATGCCGAGGAAGGCGAACAGCGGGCGGTTGGCTTCCGCATCACGCTTGGCCAGATAGTCGTTCACCGTCACGACGTGCACACCGCGGCCGGTCAGGGCGTTCAGGTAGGCCGGCAGGGTGGCCGTCAGGGTTTTACCTTCACCTGTCTTCATTTCGGCGATGCGGTTGGAGTTCAGCACCATGCCGCCGATCAGCTGGACGTCGAAGTGACGCATGCCGAACACACGGCGGGAGGCTTCACGGACGGTGGCGAACGCCTCCGGCAGCAACTGCTCCAGTGTTTCGCCCTGCTCCAGACGTTGACGGTACTCGGCGGTCTTCGCCTGCAGTTCCTGATCGGACAGTGCCTCGAACTGAGGCTCCATCGCATTGATTTGTTTTACAATTTTGCGCAAAGCCTTGAGCGTTCTGTCATTCCGGCTGCCGATAATCTTGGTGAGCAGTGTGCTAATCATGGGTACCAACTGTTTTGGTTATATAAGCGTTCCGTCACTGGAACCTGAAGAAAAAACCTAACCCCGTCTGGCATTCAGAAAGCGCGCGGGGTTGACCTGACGACCATCTTTCAACACTTCGTAATGCAAATGAACTCCGGTTGCACGACCGGTTCGCCCCATCAGGGCAATCTTCTGGCCCTCATCGACCAGGGTGCCCACATCCACCAGCAACTTGGAATTGTGGGCATAGCGGGTGACCAGACCATTGCCATGGTCAATCTCCACCATGTTGCCAAACTCCGGATGGCGCCCTGCCCAGCTGACAATCCCCTTGCCTGTCGCCAGGATGGGGGTGCCGGGCCTGCCGCGGAAATCCACCCCTTTGTGCATCTTGGCGCGACCGTTGAACGGATCGACCCGCCCACCGAAGCCGGAGGAGATCCAGACACGCTCCTGCTTGACCGGTGAGCCGGGGATGAAACCCGCATCGGTGATATGGTGGTTCATGATGAAGGATTCAAGTACCGACAGCTGTTCTTCGCGGCTGCTGAGCTGACGGCTGAGGTGTTCCATGGAATCTTGCAGTTCACCCAGGCTGACTTCCAGGTCTGCATCGTAGGAAGGGCCGCCCATCGGGGGCAGCTCCTTGAAGTTGAACTCCTCGGGATCGAGGTCCGCCTTCTCGGTCAGGCGCTCGCCGAGGGCGTTGAGGCGACCAAGTTGTCCCTGCATGGTGCCCACCTGGGCGGCCAGCATGGCAAGCTGTTCGCGGGCTTCATCGGCCCCTTGCGTGGATTTTTGCTGCTGCGCCAGGGTCAGCGCCACTTCCAGCGCCTCCATTTTCTGCTGCCAGCTCTGCCAGAGCCAGCCGCCCCCCAAGGCCAATACAGTGAAGAGAATACCGCCGACCCAGGCCAGACGTTGTTTGGGTAAGTGCAACCTGCGGCGCTGCTTACCGTGGAGGATCAGGGTAATGCTCATAGAAATCTGTCTTCTCGGTCAGGTGAGGCCAAGGGCCTGCACGGGCAATAAAACCGGGAGATAATCGGTATTAAAGGATGGAATAAACAAATGACAGGACGTCGGTGCGGAGAGATGACCGACGTCCTGTTGCACAGCTATCAGGCCAGAACCAGACCGTTGTCGTAGTAAGCGATAGGCGCTTTGTCGCCCTCACCCTCGAAGGTCACCAGTTCCCAGGCCTCCTGCTGGGCCAGCAGGGCACGCAGCAGCTTGTTGTTCAGGGCATGGCCCGTCTTGTAGGCACGGAATTCACCGATGATACTGCGATTGCACATGTACAGATCGCCGATGGCATCCAGCATCTTGTGCTTCACGAACTCGTCTTCGTAGCGCAGACCATCTTCGTTCAGCACCCGGTAGTCATCCAGCACCACGGCGTTTTCCAGGCTGCCGCCCAGTGCCAGGTTCTGGGAACGCAGGTACTCGATGTCACGCATGAAGCCGAAGGTACGGGCACGGCTGATCTCTTTCACGAAGGAGCTGCCGGAGAAGTCCAGCACGCAACGCTGGTTGCGGCCTTCAAACACCGGATGCTGGAAATCGATCTCGAGATCCATCTTGAAGCCGTTGCGGTAGGGGTGGAATTCCGCCCACTTGTCGCCGTCTTCAACCCGGATGCTCTGCTTGATCCGCACGAACTGCTTGGGTGCGTTCTGTTCACGAATACCCACTTCCTGCAGCAGATAGATGAACGGATGCGCACTGCCGTCCATTACCGGGATCTCGGGGGCATCAACCTCGACATAGAGGTTGTCGATGCCCATCCCGGCCAGAGCGGCAGACAGATGTTCGATGGTCGACACGCGAACACCGGCTTCGTTCACCAGAGCGGTACAAAGCACAGTATCACGCACCTGATCGGCGTTGGCTGGCAGCGCGACCACAGGATTCAGATCGGTACGCAAGTAAACGATCCCTGTGTTAACAGGCGCCGGACGGAACGTCATAGTGACTTTCCGGCCCGAATGCAGGCCCACACCGGTGGCCTGGACACTCGTTTTCAAGGTTCTTTGTCTAATCATGGGCGTATCCGCTTTAACAGCTCAAATTCCTGACCAGATGGTCGTTGCCGGGCCATCTTAGCACAATCCTTAAGCAACAAACAAACCAGAGCCATCAGAGGCTTAGTCTGCCTGCTTGCGCAGGAACGCAGGAATATCGAGATAATCCGGTTCGCGACGAGCTTGCGGCTCGGCGTTCACCACCTTGGCCGGGGCCTCTTCCATCACGCGAGACTGCAGGGCTTCGCTGATCAGGGGCTGACGGGCCGGACGCTCTTGAACCATGTTGTTCTTGACCAGAGTGATGTCGGGCTTGCGCTCGGCACCGATACCGGTCGCCACTACGGTAACGCGCAGTTCGTCGTGCATTTCCGGGTCGATTACGGTACCCACCACCACGGTGGCGTTCTCGGACGCGAAGGCCTTGACCGCGTTACCCACGGTCTCGAACTCTTCGATGGTCATGTCCATGCCGGCAGTGATGTTGACCAGGATGCCGCGGGCACCGGCCAGATCCACGTCTTCCAGCAGCGGGCTGGAGATGGCCTTCTCGGCCGCTTCTTCGGCACGGTCGTCACCGGAGGCTGAGCCGGTACCCATCATGGCGGTACCCATCTCGCGCATCACGGTACGCACGTCCGCGAAGTCGACGTTGATGAGGCCCGGGCGGGTGATCAGCTCGGCGATGCCCTGTACTGCACCCAGCAGCACGTCGTTGGCCGCCTTGAAGGCGTCCAGCAGGGAGATGCCGCGACCCAGCACCTTCAGCAACTTGTCGTTGGGGATGGTGATCAGGGAGTCGACGTTCTTGGAGAGCTCTTCGATGCCGTGCGCGGCGAAGCCCATCCGCTTCTTCCCTTCGAAGGAGAACGGCTTGGTCACGACGGCAACGGTCAGGATACCCATCTCGCGGGCCACTTCGGCCACGATCGGTGCAGCACCTGTACCAGTACCACCACCCATGCCGGCAGCGATGAACACCATGTCGGAACCGGTCAGCAGCTCGCGCAGCGCTTCCCTGTCTTCCATGGCGGCGTCACGACCCACTTCCGGGTTGGCCCCGGCACCCAGACCCTTGGTGATGCCACCGCCGATCTGCAAGGTGGTATTGGCACTGGAGTTGCGCAGTGCCTGGGCGTCGGTGTTCACGGTGATGAACTCGACACCTTCGATGTTTTGACGAACCATGTGCTCGACTGCGTTGCCGCCGCCGCCACCCACACCTATCACCTTGATGACGGCTTCGTCAGTGTGGCTATCCATAAATTCAAACATGTTGTCTCTCCGCTTTATTTGCCTGACTCAGCAAAATCTTTAGAACTCGCCACGCAACCAGTTGCTGACCCGTTTGACCAGCCCACCTACGCTTGCCTTGGCGGCATATTCCTTGTTACTGCCGGTGGATTGGTTGGTGCGGCCGTACTGCAACAACCCGACCGCAGTCGAGTACACCGGTGCCTGTACGTAGTCACTCAATCCCCGGATATTCATGGGCTCGCCCACCCGGACCTGGCTCTGGAAGATCTGCTCTGCGCACTCCACAATGCCTTCGATCTGGGCCGCGCCACCGGTCAAGACCACACCGGCGGCCAGCTGATGCTTGACCCCCTGTGCCTTCAATTCGCTCTGCACCCGCACCAGCTCGTCATTCACCATGGAGAGCAACTCGGTGTAACGGGGTTCAATCACTTCCGCCAGTGTCTGCCGTTGCAGGCTGCGCGCCGGGCGACCGCCGACACTGGGCACTTCGATATTGTCTTCCTTGCTGACCAGGCGGCCGAGGGCACAGCCATAGCGCACCTTGATCGCCTCCGCATCCAGCGGCGGCGTGCCGAAGGCATAGGCGATGTCGCTGGTCACCGTGCTGCCGGCATAGGGAATCACCTTGGTGTGACGCAGGGCGCCGCCGGTAAACAGCGACATGTCCATGGTGCCGCCACCGATGTCCACCACGCAGACACCCAGCTCCTTCTCGTCTTCGGTCAGCACGGCGTAGCTGGAGGCCAGGGCGGAGAAGATCAGCTGATCCACCCGCAGACCCACCTTCTCCACACACTTCTCGATGTTGCGCGCCATGTCGTTGTGGCAGGTGATGAGATGCACCTTGGCTGCCATC
This sequence comes from Aeromonas sp. LsrichE-8G, assembly GCF_022869435.1. Lineage (NCBI taxonomy): Bacteria > Pseudomonadati > Pseudomonadota > Gammaproteobacteria > Aeromonadales > Aeromonadaceae > Aeromonas > Aeromonas sp. LsrichE-8G. The sequence continues at coordinate 14,360 of NZ_JALIHH010000009.1, read as the reverse complement.
CGCACGCCGGAGAGGCCGACCGGGTTCTTGATCCCTTCCTGATAGTCGATGGCGAACTCCTGAGGCAGCACGTGCAGCACCCGCAGCTCGTCAGACAACCGCACCGACTTGGCGGTGTGGATGACGTTGTCCACATCCTCCTGGGTCACCTCTTCGTCGGAGATGGGCACCATGCCGGTCTCGTTGCGGCAATCGATGTGCTTGCCGGACAGCCCCAGATAGACGGAACTGATCTGGCAGTCTGCCATCATCTCGGCCTCTTCCACCGCGCGGCGCAGGGACTTGACCACGGAGTCGAGGTCATTGACCCCGCCCTTCTCCATCCCGCGAGAAGCGTGGCTGCCCATGCCGATGACATTGAGTTCGCCATCAGGCAATACTTCGCCAACCAGTACCGCCACCTTGGTCGTGCCGATATCCAGTCCGACAATCAAATTTCTATCTGCGGTGTTGGTCATTCACTTTCTCTTCGCTTTTCTTCCAGCCAACTGCCATCCCGGTGTCGTATCGAAGATCCACGTAAGCAACCCGCTCACGGGGCTCGATGACCGGAAAGGCATCGATAAACCGCTGCAGACGAAGCGCGATATCCGAGCGCCCCACAAACAGCTGAATGTTGCCATCCAGGGTCAGTTCCCAGGCATGGCGGGGGGTCAGATTCACCCCCAGCAACTTGTATCCCTTGGCCGCCAGCAGCGTTTCGTACTGATGGCTGGCTTCCAGCACCTTGGCGGCCTGATCATCGGGCCCGGACAACTGCATCAGGGGCTTCTTCACCCTGTCCGGGGCACTGAATACCTCACCCTTGGTGTTGACGAAGCGGTTGCCGTTCCAGCGAGCCGCCACATCCTGTTCCGTGAGATAGACCTTGATCTTGTTCGGCCACTTCTTTCGTACCGAGACCTGGGCCACCCAGGGCAGAGCGTTCAGACGCGCCTGCAATTCGTTCACATCCAGCTCGAAGAAGTTGCGAAGTTCGGCACCATCCAGCACGGCAGCACGCAACTCATCGGCCTTCAAATATTCGTGTTGCCCCTGCAGCAACAGCTCGCTCATGGGCAACCGACTGGCATCCGTCAGCCAGTCTTTAACATCCAGCGCAGTCTGGTAGAGCCCCCACATGACCAGGATGAAAAATGCCACCCCGGCGATGAAGCCCCCCTTGGTGCGCCCTTGTGCCCTTGCCTCCACCCGATCGATCCCCGTAAAACGCGCCATGCCGGTCACTTGCAGACCGGTTCGCCATTATATAGGCCTCGGCTTGGCGGTCAAAATACTCATTGGGCCCTCAGGCACCGGATTTCATGCTATCCACGCTCAATTTCATCTCGCCGAGACGACGGGCCAGCGCACCGACGTTACCCGCCCCCTGGGTCAATACCAGATCCCCCTCGCCAATCAGGTCGGCCAGCACCGCGGGCACATCGTCCGGCGTTGCGACAAAGATGGGCTCCAGGGTGCCGCGGGAGCGGATGGAACGGCACAGGGCACGACCATCGGCACCGGGAATGGGCTCCTCACCGGCGGCATAGACCTCCAGCATCACCAGCACGTCCACCTTGGAAAGCACATCCGCGAAATCTTCGTAGAGATCCCGGGTACGGCTGTAGCGGTGCGGCTGGAACACCATCACCAGCCGCTTCTCGGGCCAGCCGGCGCGAGCGGCGTTGATGGTCACCTTCACTTCGCTCGGGTGATGACCGTAATCGTCCACCAGCATGGCCTTGCCACGGCCGGTTTCAAACTCGCCATATTGCTGGAAGCGGCGCCCCACCCCTTCAAACTTGGAAAGTGCCTGGATGATGGCCTCGTCGCCGATGCCGTCTTCGGTTGCCACCGCGATGGCGGCGGCGGCGTTGAGGGCGTTGTGGATGCCCGGCAGATTCAGGGTCACCTCCAGCTCACCCGCCCCTGCACGGCGCACCCGGAAGCGGCTGCGATTGCTGGTCTGCACGAAGTCCAGCACCTGCACATCGGCATCATCGCTCAGACCGTAGGTGAGGGTAGGACGGGCGATCTCCGGCAGCATGCCGCGGATCACGGGGTCATCCACGCACACCACGGCCAGGCCGTAGAACGGCAGATTGTGCAGGAAATCGATGAAGGTGGCCTTCAACCTGGAGAAATCGCCACCATAGGTGTCCATGTGGTCCGCTTCGATATTGGTCACGATGGAAACCATGGGTTGCAGATGCAGGAAGGAGGCGTCGCTCTCGTCCGCCTCGGCAATCAGATAACGGCTGCTGCCCAGGCGGGCATTGGTGCCGGCGCTGTTGAGCAGACCGCCGATGACGAAGGTGGGGTCGCGATCCGCCTCGGCATAGATGCTCGCCACCAGACTGGTGGTGGTGGTCTTGCCGTGGGTCCCGGCAATGGCGATGCCGTGACGGAAGCGCATCAGCTCAGCCAGCATTTCGGCGCGGCGCACCACGGGAATACGCAGCTCGCGGGCAGCCAGCAGCTCGGGGTTGTCCTGCTTGATGGCGGTGGAAACCACCACCACGCTGGCACCGTCCACATGCTCGGCACTGTGACCGACAAAAATGTGTGCGCCCAAAGAGGCCAGGCGTTCGGTCACCCCGTTGCGGGCCAGATCAGAGCCGGTCACCTGATACCCTTCATTGGCAAGCACTTCCGCAATACCGCCCATACCGGCGCCACCGATGCCGATGAAGTGGATGCGACGCACGCGGCGCATTTCGGGGATAACGGTACGCAGTTTTGCCAGTTCAACCTTGGTCATAGTTCTTTCTCAATTCGTGGCCACAGGCCATTTTCATTCGGCGACATTCATCAGTTCGAAGACAGAAGCGGGGCCTTGGCGGCACATCTTGGCCTTCCATCTCGTTTGGCTCAGCCGGTGGCGAGCCGTTTGCACTCATCGGCAACCCGTTCGGCAGCATCGATGATGGCGACCCGGCGCGCGGCCTGGGCCATGTTCAACAGGGTTTCCCTGCGCCCGGCGAGCCAGGATAGGCGCGACGCCAGCGCCGCCGGTGTCAGCTCGGACTGGGGCAGGAACTCGGCCGCTCCGCCGTCGACCAGGGTCAGGGCGTTGCGGGTCTGGTGATCGTCCACCGCATGGGGCAGGGGCACGAAGATGGCGGCCACACCGGCAGCGGCCACTTCGGAGACGGTCAATGCGCCGGCGCGGCACACCACCAGGTCAGCCCAGGCATAGGCATCCGCCATGTCCTTGATAAATTCACTCACCTCGGCCTCGACCCCCAGCCCGGCATAGGAGGCAGCCACGGCCTCCCCGTTGCCCTTGCCGCACTGGTGACGCACCTCGATGGGCACACCGGCAGCTGCAACCGCAGGAGGCACCTGCTCGTTGAGGACCCTGGCCCCCAGGCTGCCACCGACCACAAGCAGGCGCAGAGGATCGCTGCTGCTGCGCAGTTGGGGATCCGGCAGCGCCACCACCTCGGGGCGCACCGGGTTGCCCACCACGGCGGTGCGGGCATTGGGGGCGAAGGCACCCGGGAAGGCCATCAGTACCCGCCTGGCGATACGGGCCAGCAGCTTGTTGGTCAGGCCGGCGGCGGCATTCTGCTCGTGCAGCAGCAGCGGAATGCCGGACAGCCAGGCGGCCACGCCACCCGGGCCGGAGGCGAAGCCCCCCATGCCCAGCACCACATCGGGCTGGATGGTCTTGAGCACCTGGCGGGCCTGCAGCACGGATTTGATGACACGGTAGGGCGCCGCGAGCAGCCGTTTGATGCCGTTGCCACGCACCCCCTGGATGTCGATGAAGGAGATGGGATAACCATGGGCAGGCACCAGCTCCGCCTCCATCCGATCGGCAGTACCGAGCCAGTGGATGGTCCAGCCCTGGGCCTTGAGGCGATCGGCGACGGCCAGGCCGGGGAACACATGCCCCCCGGTACCACCCGCCATCACCAGTAACGTCTTGCTCACGCAACCTCCCGCACGCGCGCCTGGGCACTTGCCTGGCGCAACTCGAAATCGATACGAATCAACATGCTCACCGCCACCATCATGATGATGAGACTGGAGCCGCCATAACTGACCAGCGGCAGGGTCAGCCCCTTGGTAGGCATCATGCCGCTGGCGGCACCGACGTTGACGAAAGTCTGGAAGCTGAACCAGATGCCGATGCCGATGGCCAGATAGCCTTCATAGAGCCGCTCGGCCACCAGCGCCTGGTGACCCAGCTTGAGCGCCTTCACTGCCAGCGCAAAAATCAGGAAGAGTGCGCCAAGCACCCCCACGTAGCCCAGCTCTTCGCCCAGAATGGCGAACACGAAGTCGGTGTGGGCCTCCGGCAGGTACTCCATCTTCTGGATGGAGTTGCCGAGCCCCTCGCCAAACCAGCTCCCCCGACCAAAGGCCATCAGGGACTGGGTCAGCTGATAGCCGCTGCCAAAGGGATCGGCCCAGGGGTCAAGGAAGGAGGTCACCCGCCGCATCCGGTAGGGCTCCGCGATGATCAGGGTCACCACGGCGCTCACCCCCACCAGGATGAGACCGATGAACTGCACCAGCCGGGCACCGGCCAGGAACAGCATCCCGAGGGAGGTGACGAACATCACCACCACTGACCCGAGATCCGGCTGGGCCAGCAGCAGGATGGCCACCACGAACAGCACCGTCATGGGTTTCATGAAACCGATGAAGCGTTCGCGCACCTCGCTCTGGCGGCGCACCAGATAGCCCGCCAGATAGACGAACAGCGCCAGCTTGCCGAACTCAGCCGGCTGCAAGTTGAAGGGGCCCAGCGGCAGCCAGCGTACCGAACCGTTGACGCTGCGGCCCACCAGCAACACCATCACCAGCAGCACGATGGCCAGCAACAACATGGGGCCGTTGTACTGCTGCCAGCGTGCCATAGGCACCTGCAACACGAACCAGGAGATACCCAGCGCCATCACCAGGAACATGCCGTGGCGCTTCACGAACATGAAGGGATCGTTGTTGATGGCGATCCCCTCAGGGATGGAAGCGGACGCCACTATCACCAGCCCGACGCCCATCAGGGCGAGGGCCAGCACCACCAGTTGCCGATCGTAGAGACCAGCGGGGCGCGCCGGTAGCAACCAGCGCAGCAAGAATCCCGCAACCACACGCAGGGCGTTCATAAGCCCATCACCAGTTCGGTGAAACGATCACCGCGCGCTTCGAAAGACTTGAACTGATCGAGGCTGGCGCAGGCCGGCGCCAGCAGCACCCAGTCACCAGGCTTGGCGTCGGTCGCCGCCTTGGCGACAGCAGCGTCAAGATCGGCAACTCGCTCGGTCTGTTCGCCCAGGGCCAGCAGCACCTCGGCATCCTGACCAAAGCAGTACATGTGATCGATCTGGCTGCCGAGCAGGGCCTGCACCGGGCCGAAGTCCTGCCCCTTGCCCTGGCCACCGGCCAGCAGCAGCAGGCGGCCCTTTACCGCTTCACGCACCCCGGCCACGGCGGCCAGGGTCGCCCCCACGTTGGTGGCCTTGGAGTCGTTGATCCAGCGCACCCCATTTACCTCCCGCACGAAGCGGGCACGGTGAGGCAGGCCTTCAAAGCGGCGCAGCACGGCAAGTTGTGCCTCGCGGGGAATGCCCACCGCATCGCACAGGGCCATGGCCGCCAGGGCATTGGCCTGGTTGTGGGCACCCACTATCTTCATCTCGTCCACCGCCAGGAGCGGCTCGCCGTGCAAGGTCAGCCAGTGACGGCCCTCCAGCTCGCAGCGACCGTAGCCGTTGCAGTCGAGGCCGAAACTCTGCCACACCTGACCCACATCGGGCAGGGTCTGGGGATCGTCGCGATTGATCAGGATGTGCTGGGAGTGCTGATGGATCTCCATCTTGGCGGCGCGGTAATCCGCCATGCCGGCATAGCGATCCATATGATCTTCACTGAGGTTCAGGACCACGGAGGCGGCGGCCCGCAGGCTGTAGGTGGTCTCGAGCTGGAAGCTGGAGAGCTCCAGCACGCAGAGATCCATGGGCTGCTTGAGGAGCGACAGCGCCGGGGTGCCGATATTGCCCCCCACACCGACCTTGAGCCCCGCCTCGGCGATCATCTCACCCACTAGCGTGGTGACCGTGCTCTTGCCGTTGGAACCGGTGATGGCGATGACGGGCGTCTGGGTTTCACGCACGAACAGTTCGATGTCACCGACGATGCGCACCCCGAACTCGGCGGCGGCCTTCAACTCCGGAGTCGCCAGGGCGATGCCCGGGCTCGCCACTATCATGTGCGCCTGCTTGAGCCGCTCAGCGTCCAACCCGTGGATGAGCTCCACCTCGGGGGGAAGCTCGTCCTTGCCCGGCGGATTGGTACGGGTGTCCATCACCAGCGGCGTGACGCCGCGGTCGAGGAAGTAATCGACGCAGGAGAGTCCGGTTTTGCCGAGTCCGATGATGATGACCATGGCTTACCTCACCTTCAGGGTGGCGAGGCCAAGCAGCACCAGCATGAGGGTGATGATCCAGAAGCGCACGATGACACGCGGCTCCGGCCAGCCCTTCTTCTCATAGTGGTGATGGATGGGGGCCATGCGGAAGATCCGCACGCCGCGCAGTTTGTAGGATCCGACCTGCAGGATCACCGAGACGGTCTCCATCACGAAGACGCCCCCCATGATCACCAGCAGGAACTCCTGGCGCACCAGCACCGCGATGGTACCGAGCGCGCCGCCCAGGGCCAGGGAACCCACGTCCCCCATGAAGACCTGGGCCGGGTAGGTGTTGAACCAGAGGAAGCCCAGGCCCGCGCCCACGATGGCGGTACAGACGATCACCAGTTCGGAGGTGTAGGGCACGTAGGGAATGTGCAGGTAGTTCGCGAAGTTGACGTTACCGGTCGCCCAGGCGATCAGGGCGAAGCCCCCCGCCACCATCACGGTGGGCATGATGGCGAGGCCATCCAGGCCATCGGTCAGGTTGACCGCGTTGGAGGTACCGACGATGACGAAGTAGGTCAGCAGGATGAACATCAGGCCGAGCTGGGGCATCACATCCTTGAGGAAGGGGACCACCAGCTGGGTCTGACCATCGTGGGTGGCCGTGGCGTAGAGGAAGACTGCCACACCCAGCGCGACCGCGGACTGCCAGAAGTACTTCCAGCGGGCGATGAGGCCATCGGTGTTCTTGCGCACCACCTTGAGATAGTCATCGGCAAAACCGATGGCGCCATAGGCCCCCAGCACGAACAGCACCAGCCAGACATAGGGGTTGTCGAGGCGGCACCAGAGCAGCACAGAAGTGAAAATGGCTGCAATGATCATCAGGCCGCCCATGGTCGGGGTGCCCTTCTTGCTGAGGTGGGATTCGGGACCGTCGTTGCGGATCACCTGGCCGAACTTCATGATCTGCAGGCGACGGATGAGGCGCGGCCCCATCCAGAGCGCCACCACCAGACCGGTGATGATCGACAAGATGGCGCGAAACGTCAGGTAGGAGAAGACGTTGAAGAAGGTGAAGTGCGGGGTGAGCAGTTCCGCCAGCCAGACTAGCATGTGGCTGACTCCTGATGGCCCTTGACCATCTCGACGATATCTTCCATGTGGGAGCCGCGGGCACCCTTGACCAAGATCGCGATTTCTTGATGTGTCTTTATCATTTGCGCAAGCACTTCAAACAACGACGCCTTGTTATCGAAATGTCGGCCAGCCGCGGCATCTGCGGTGTGGCGACTCTGTTCCCCTACGGTCAGCACGGCATCGAGGCCCTGCTCACGGGCGTGGTGTCCGACCCGGGCATGCTGCGCGGCGGACTCCTCACCCAACTCTTTCATGTCACCGAATACCAGCACCTTGTAGCCGTTCATGGCGGTCAGGGCATCGATACCCGCCAGCACGGACTCCACGCTGGCGTTGTAGGTGTCATCCACCAGAGTGAGGCCACCCCAGCGTTGCACGCAGAAACGGCCCTTGACCGGCGCCATCTGCTCCAGCCCCGCCTTGACGGACGCAAGCAATGCGCCCAGGGCCAGGGTACCGGCGGCAGCAGCCAGGGCGTTGGCCACGTTGTGGCGACCCGGAATGGCCAGGGTCAGATTCACCTCTCCCAGGGGCGTCACCATCACGAACCCGGCACAACCCTGCTCGTTGAGCACGATGTCGCGGGCGTGGAACGGCTGACGCTGATCCTCAAGGGAGAAGGCGCAGTGGATGCCCTTTTCACGCCACTTCGGCCAGAACTCGTTGTCGGCATTGACGATGGCGGTGCCGCCCTCGCCTAACCCTTCGAAGATTTCGCTCTTGGCATGGAACACCCCTTCCAGGGAGCCAAAGCCTTCCAGGTGCGCGGCAGCGACGTTGTTGATGATGGCGGCGTCGGGTCTGGCGAGCGACGTGGTCCAGGCGATCTCGCCCGGGTGGTTGGCTCCCAGCTCCATCACCGCGAACTGGTGTTGCGGCTCGAGGCGCAGCAGGGTCAGCGGCACCCCCACCTCGTTGTTGAAGTTGCCGGCGGTGGCCAGCACCTCCCCTTCACAACGCAGGATGGCCGTCGCCATCTCCTTCACCGTGGTTTTGCCACAGCTGCCGGTGATGGCGAGGACTTTCGGATTGATGCGCTCGCGCACCAGCCTGCCCAGACGTCCAAGCCCCTTGAGGGTGTCGCCCACCACCAGTTGTGGAATGGCCAGCGGCAATTCGCGCTCCACCAGCAGGGCACTGGCGCCGGCGGCAACCGCCTGGTCGCAGAAATCGTGGGCGTCGAAACGCTCGCCGCGCAGGGCCACGAACAGCGCCCCCGCGCCCAGGGTACGGGTGTCGGTGCTGACCGCCGTGATCTCATGGTCGCCCCCGATCAGACGGGCATCGAGCACCTGCGCCAGGTCGGCAAGCCTGAGGGTCATCATTTGAATGACTCCATTAATGTGTGCAAGGCGGCTGCGACGGTTTCCCGATCGCTGTAGTGCCGCTTGTCGGTTCCAATGATCTGATAATCCTCGTGGCCTTTGCCGGCCACCAGGATGATGTCCTCTTTGCTCGCTTGACTCAGTGCCAGCTGGATTGCCTTGGTCCTGTCGTGCTCAATCTGCACGGCGCCGGGATCGCGAAGACCCGCCACCATGTCGGCCATGATCCGGGCCGGCTCCTCGGTACGGGGATTGTCGTCGGTCAGGATCACGCAGTCCGCATGCAGCTCCGCCATGGCAGCCATCATGGGACGCTTGCCGCGATCCCTGTCGCCGCCGCATCCCACCAGGCACCAGAGCCGACCGTGACAGTGCACCCGCAGGGCCTGCAATGCCTTCTCCAGCGCATCCGGGGTGTGGGCGTAATCGACCACGGCGAGCGGCGCATCACCACCGCCGAAGCACTCCATGCGACCGGTCACCGGTTGCAGTCTGGGAGCCGTCGCCAGCAGGTCATCGAAGTCGTAGCCGAGCACCAGCATGGCGCCCATGGCGCCCAGCACGTTGCTGACGTTGAAGCGGCCGAGCAAGGGGGCGGATAATACACCATTCCCCCAGCTGGAGTTAATGCGCGTATCAAAACCTTGTTGGTGGAAATGGGGATCCTGCGCCGTCAGTTGTCGTCCAGCATGGTTTTCAATCGGACCATGAACCCCGAAGGCCACCGCACCGGGATAGGTCGCCAGCCATTGCCGTCCCAGATGGTCATCGGCGTTGATGACGGCGCAAGGCTCATCCACCAGCTTCAGCAGCTCCTCCTTGGCGGCGGCATAGGCCTCCATGGTGCCGTGATAGTCCAGATGATCCCGACTCAGGTTGGTGAAGACTGCCGAGGCAAACGGCAGGGCCGCCACGCGATGCTGCACCAGACCGTGGCTGGAGACCTCCATCGCCACCAGATCAGCCCCCTGCTGCTGCAAGGCGGCCAGATTGGCCTGCACCTGGACCGCGCTGCCCGTGGTGTTCTCTGCTTCGATGAGCTCGCCAAACAGACCGTTGCCTATGGTGCCCATGACCCCGGCCTTGCCCCCCAGCAGGGTGCGCCAGTTGGCCACCAGCAGGGCCGTGGTGCTTTTGCCGTTGGTGCCCGTGATGCCCACCAGTTGCAGCTTTTGCGCAGGGTGACCGTAGAAATGACCGGCCAGCTCGGAGAGGCGAGCGGGAAGATCCCTCATGCCGATGCAGGGGATCTGGGTCGCCGGAGGGACGAATTCTCCGTCCTCCTCAAACAGCACGGCGGTCGCTCCCTGAGCCACCGCCTGTTCGATGAAGCGCCTGCCATCCACCTGATGGCCACGAATCGCCACGAAGAGCGAGCCGGGACCGACCCGCCGGCTGTCGAGCTGGAGATCGGTGAGGGAAAGCGCTGGGGCATCGATGCCGAAGCGGCTCATCAGTTGATCAAGTGTGCGGGGCGGCATGGGAAGCCTCCGAAAATGCGGGAATGCGGGCGCTCGTACACGCCATGGAAAACGCCCCGACAGCAGCGGGGTCGATGGAAAAAGCCGGATGCCCGTCAAGTACGCGGTGCGCCATTGTTGGCCTCCGTGCGGGCAAGTTTGGCGGGTACCTCGGGCGGGATCGCATCGGGACGGATGTTGAAGAGCTGCAACACGCCTCCCATGGCCTCCGCAAAGGGCGGGGTCGCCACGGCACCGCCGTAGTAGGCATCCCCCTTGGGTTCGTTGATCACCACCACCATAACGAAACGGGGATTGCTGGCCGGTGCGAAACCGGCAAACCAGGCCATGTAGTCCTTGCCATAGCCCCCAGCCACGGCCACCTTGGCGGTACCACTCTTGCCACCGACCCGATAACCGGGGATCTGGGCCTTGGGAATGGCATTGCTGACCACGTACTCCAGCGCCTGCAACATGGCAGCGGCGTTGTTGTGATCGATGACCTGCTCACCCTTGGGCGGCTTGGTCACCTTGATGATGGAGAGCGGTACCCGCTTGCCCTTGTTGGCCAGGGTGGCGTAGGCGGAGGCCAGCTGCAGCGGGGTCACTCGCAGACCATAACCGAACGACAGGGTAGCTCGCTCGATGTCGGACCAGCGGCGACGCTGGGGCAGCATGCCGCTGCTCTCCCCCATCAGGCCGCTGCCGGTGTCCATGCCGAAGCCCACCATGCTCAGGGTGTTGATCATCTCCTGGGCCGGCATCCGCAGCGCGATGCGCGACATGCCGATGTTGGAGGAGTAGCGCAGGATGTCGTACAGGTTGGTCGCCTTGTGGATACTCACGTCACGGATCTGCTTGGCCCCGATGAAGAGGGGACCGCCCGGGATGAAGTCCTTCCAGCTGGTGACACCGGCTTGCAAGGCACTAAGCAAAATCAATGGCTTGACCGTGGAACCCGGCTCATAGGTATCGGTCACCACCCGGTTTCGCACCCGGAAACTCTGGTACTGGCCGCGGTTGTTCGGGTTGTAGGAGGGGGTGTTGACCATGGCGAGCACCTCGCCGGTCTTCACATCCAGCATCACCATGGAGCCGGAGGTCGCCTTGTTCTCGTCGGTGGCCCGTTTGAGGGCGCGATAGGCCAGCGCCTGCACCCGCTGATCGATGCTCAGTTGCAGATCGTTGGCGTGCTTGCCCTCTTTCACCAGGCCCAGGCGCTCGATGACGCGGCCCTGCCTGTCCTTGCGCACCCTCATCTCGCCAGGGGTTGCGGTCAGCCACTCGTTGTAGCTGCGCTCAATCCCCTCGATGCCGCTGCCATCGATGTTGGTCACCCCCACCAGGTGGGAGCTTATCTCGCCGGTCGGGTAGAAACGGCGCGCCTCGGGGCGCAGATAGATGCCCCCCAGCTTCAACCCCTTGATGTACTCGGCCACCGCAGGCGTCACCTGTCGCTGCAGATAGACGAAGCGCTTGCTCGGGTTGGCGATGCGATGCTTGAGGGTGTTGATGTCGAGCTTGAGCACGGCGGAGAGTGCCAGCCAGGCACGCTCGTTGTGGATGGCACCGGACTCGTGCACCGTCTTGGGATCGGCCCAGACCGCTTCGACCGGCACGGATACCGCCAACTGTTCGCCATTGCGGTCCGTGATCATGCCGCGCACCGCCTGGGTGGAGGTGGTGCGCAGGGAGCGCATATCCCCCTCCTGGCGCAGTCTGTCCGGATCGATCACCTGGATCCAGGCCAGCCGCAGGATCAGCCCCGCAAACGCGATGCCGATGAAGAAAACCAGGGTACGAAAGCGCCACGGGTAGAGTGAGGGTGCTTTCGCCTTGGCTTTGTCCTTTGCCGGAGCCTTGGTGGCGGCCTTGCGTGTCATGGTTGTGTAATTACCTTTTCAGTGGTCACCAGGGGACGAGCCATCTGCAACTTGTCCATGGCCAGACTCGCCACCCGGGAGTGCTCAGCCAATGTGCCCTGTTCCAGCAAGAGGTGGCGCCACTCGATGTTGAGCCTGTCCTCCTCCGCCATCAGATCGTTCTGCTTGGCCGTCAGACCCCGGGTCATGTTGGTCACCAGGATCACCGCAAAGGCGGTGACCAGCACGGCGACGGTCAACAGGACCTGCAACTTGTGGCGCCAGAGATCCGCAACGATCTCCCTGGCGAGGTGAACGCGCACGTCGCTCATCGTTTACTCCGCAAGACGCTCTGCGACCCGCAGCACCGAACTGCGGGACCGGGTGTTTTCATTGACCTCGTGGTCGGAAGGCTTGAGCGCCTTGCCGATCGACTTCAGCTTGCGACCACCGGCAAGCTGGGCTTCAGTCAGGGGGATGCCGTGGGGTACTTCAGGACCTTTCTCGTGCTTGCGAATGAAATGTTTCACCAGCCGATCTTCCAGAGAGTGGAAGCTGATGACGGAGAGACGGCCGTGAGGAGCCAGCACGTCCAGCGCGCCGTTGAGGGCGGTTTCGATCTCGTCCAGCTCGCTGTTGATATAGATGCGGATGGCCTGGAAGCTGCGGGTCGCCGCGTGCTTGCCCTTCTCCTTGCTCGGGTTGACCCGGGAAATCATCTCCGCCAGTTGGCGGGTGCGCACATAGGGCTCGGTCACCCGATCGTGTACGATGGCGCGAGCAATCTTCTTGGCGAAGCGCTCCTCACCGAAGGTTTTCAGCACCCAGGCGATGTCGTCCACATCGGCACGGGCCAGCCACTCGGCGGCGCTCTGACCGGAGGTGGGATCCATCCTCATGTCGAGCGGGCCGTCCTTCATGAAGCTGAAGCCACGTTCGGCATCGTCAAGCTGGGGGGAGGAGACACCGAGATCCAGCAGGAAGCCATCGACCTTGCCCAGCAGGCCGCGCTCGGTCAGATAGCGGGTGATGCCGGAGAAGGGACCGTGCACGATCTCGAAACGGGGATCCTGGATCTTGGCCGCCTCGGCAATGGCCTGGGGATCCCGGTCGATGGCGATCAGACGGCCGTTCGGGCCCAGATGCTGGAGAATGAGACGAGAGTGACCACCCCGGCCAAAGGTACCGTCGACGTAGATACCGTCCGGCTTGATGGCCAGCCCTTCGACGGCTTCGTGCAACAGCACTGTGATGTGTTCAGCGGCTTGGGTCATTTATAAAGAAAAATCCTGTAGTCGTGGTGAACTTGCCCAGTCGTCCTCGGGCAGGCCCAGGATGTCGTCGTTGATCTGTTGTTGCCAGCGGGCTTCATCCCACAGCTCGAATTTGTTGAGCTGGCCCACCAGCATGACTTTCTTGTCCAGCCCGGCATGGCTGCGCAGCGGCTGGCTGAGCAGCAGACGGCCATTGCCATCCAGTTCGCATTCGGCCGCGTGGCCGAGCAGCAGACGCTGCAGGCGGCGTTCCGCCGGGTTGGTGCTGGAAAGGGTCTTCAGCTTGCGCTCCACCTCTTCCCATTCATTCAGGGGATAAAGCAGCAGACAGGGATGGGCGATGTCGATGGTGCAGACCAGCTGGCCGTCGCACTCGTCGCGCAGCCAATCACGAAATTTGGTCGGAATCGCCAACCGCCCCTTGCTGTCCAGGCTGATGGCGTGAGCGCCACGCAACAAATTGCAGTCCCCGAAAGGTGAGTTATGGGGGCTAGATGCCCAATAAAACCACTTTGATCCACTTTTCTCCACCATGAAGTTTAAGGACGAGCAGGGGGCTTTTCAAGCAAGGATCTCGGGCATGGGGAACATATTGACGCAGCGTGATGGGACTACCGATTAAATGAATTGATTTTCCACAAGTTATTTGTGTTACCCGCAACTCGATTAATTTTCAGCAATTAAAAAACTGACAAATTGCACGAATAAACATCAGCCATACAGGCCGCGCTTCTCCAGCGCCATCACGATATTCAGAACATGGAAAAATTCCACATAACAGATTGATATAAAATACATTTGTTATACCAATCGGATTAAACATTAGGTCAGTTTTATCCAATCTCGGCTACAAAGTGACATCACCCGCTCCACATCGGCAATAAAGTGCTTCCAGGCCGATGTGCAGGCATCAAGGATGTCGTCGTAATCCTTGAAGCTGCGATTAG
>NZ_JALIHH010000077.1:0-14764 GCF_022869435.1 Aeromonas sp. LsrichE-8G | reverse complement strand
ACAAGAAAATCTCTTTTCTGGTCTGACGGCGCTTACTGCTGAATTCACTGTCGGCGAAGGTAAGTTGATGACTCATGATGAACCCTGTTCCATGGCTCCAGATGACAAACATGATCTCATATCAGGGACTTGTTCGCACCTTCCCTTGATTAATTAACCGGCCCACATCCATGCTTCACCATCCCTGGCCACGGATGACCTGTCTCTCCGGCCGCGTGCGCCACCAAGCCGGCCACAAGCTTTCTTAGTGGCGTACACCACTCGCCGGTTCGACGAGATGCCCTCTTTAATCCGGCAGTTCCACCTTCACCCCCCATGGAGCTGGTAGCCTGCTTTTCTCCTCTGCCATGCACCTGCCCCTCCCCACACCTTGGCCAGGGGTCGGCAACCCCACCTGCACGCAGCCGGTGCGAAAAGCCGCCAACAATGTGCGAAAACGGCTCGATCCCCCTCCCGTTTTAAGGGGAAAAACCAGTGATAAATATTGCCCGATAGGGAGCCAGAGAAAGCGTTGGCAGGGAAATTTATACCGAGGAATATTCCGTATTTTGCGCATTTACGCATTCCTATTCGCCACATAATTTACCAACAAAAAAACAACTGATAACATCTTTTTACATTTTAAAGCATATAAAAAACATGATTCAGTGACCCCCGTTTGCTCGTCCCGGCAGCCAGGATCACCGGATCGGGATTGAAACCATCAGCCAACTACTCATCGAGCAGACACCCGACCCATGATGAACACAGTTACGGCCAGCATCGATATCGATGCACTCCAGCACAATTTCACCGTGGTGCGCCGCCATGCCCCCCACAGCAAGATCATCGCGGTACTCAAGGCAAATGCCTATGGCCATGGGCTGCTGCAGGTGGCCCACGCCCTCGCCCAGGCCGATGCCTATGCGGTGGCAAGGGTCGAGGAGGCGCTGGTGCTGCGTGCCAACGCCATCACCAAGCCCATTCTGGTGCTGGGAGGCTTCTTCAGTGCCGAGGCGCTGCCGCTGCTGGCGAAACACGAACTGCAAACCACCTTGCATACCTGGGAGCAGCTGGCACTGCTCGAGCAGGCCAGTCTGCCCGCCCCCATCAAGGTGTGGCTCAAGCTCGATACCGGAATGAACCGGCTCGGGCTGCGCACCCTGGAGCTGCCCGCCTTCATCGAGCGGCTGAGCCATTGTCGCAACGTGGTGCAGCCGTTCCATCTGATGACGCACTTCAGCCAGTCCGATGAGCAGGATACCCAGGCCACCCGGCTGCAGATCGAGGAATTCAACCGCCTCTCTGCTCATCTGCCGGGCGAGCGGGCCATGGCCAACTCCGCCGGCATCCTCGCCTGGCCGGCATCGCGCAGCGACTGGATCCGACCCGGCCTCATGCTCTACGGCGCCTCCCCGTTTACCGGTCAGCTTGCCGCCGACCATGACCTGCGCCCGGTCATGAATCTCAAGAGCCAGCTCATCGCCACCCGCGCCTGCCAGCAGGGCGAGGCGGTCGGCTATGGAGGACACTGGGTGGCGGATCGAAATACTACCCTCGGCGTGGTGGCCGCGGGATATGGCGATGGTTACCCCCGCATGGCGCCCGAAGGTACCCCCATGCTGATCAATGGCCGCCGGGTGCCCATCGTGGGTCGGGTTTCCATGGACATGATCACCGTCGATCTGGGGCCGGCGGCCAGCGACAAGGTGGGAGACGAGGTGACGCTGTGGGGGGAAGGGTTGCCGGTGGAACAGGTGGCCGAAAAGATAGGCACCATCCCCTACGAGCTGCTGACCCGCCTGACCAGCCGGGTCCATCTGACGCACTGTGACAAACGCGAACAGATGCCGATGTTGAAGCTGGCCTGAGCAAGCGGTCTGAGACCGGCCACAGAGAAGTGTCAAACCAGCCCTTGATAAACAAAAGGCCCCGTCTTTCGACGGGGCCTTTTGTTTTATTTGGCGGTGAGGGAGGGATGATTCGCCACTGCGTGGCTCACCCCTTCGGGGCGGCCTGCGGCCGTTCATCGCAGCAAGCTGCTCTGCTCGAACCCGGCGAGGGTTCTCACCCCCCCTCTTCGAGATGAGCTGATGACACTTCCCCAAAGCAAAAAACCGACCATAAGGTCGGTTTTTTGCAATTTGGCGGTGAGGGAGGGATTCGAACCCTCATTCTCACATGTTGCAGCACAAATATAACCTTCAATTTCAATAACTTACGCAATTATCGGTAGCTATAAAAGCTATGTAATTGTCTCAGGTAATTGCTATGAGACTTATTGTACTTTTATATAGAAAATTAATTAAATGTCAACCACATAGGTTGTGGCAATTCACTGCGTTGTTGATCACGGACAATTAAGTTGGAAACCGACAATTGAGTTGGAAACTCAACGGCCCTGCAACAGCAGGGCCTTTTTATTTTTTGCGGTGATTAACTGTAATTAAATTACAAAATGATCTCGGTTGGATCTTTCAGGCAGGTCAGGGTCTACCTCTTGTCAATGGCACACATAAAAGCATCATTCCCATTGATGCAAAAATAATGGGCATTGATATTGACTCAGTAGCGTCAGATGCGACACACTGTAACTGCATCATTAACGATGAAGAGATTTTTGTGAAGCTGAACCAAATTGCCACCATCAGTGCTGGGCACCCCTATCGCGGCAAGATCCCGGAGATCGATTCCGGCAGCATGGCCGTGGTGCAGATGAGAGATGCCTCGCCAGAAGGGGGGGTTGACTGGTCTGCCTGCCTTCGTTCTGAGCCTACCAGCAAGAAGGAGCCTGACTGGCTGCAAACCGGCGATATCCTGGTGGCGGCCCGTGGCAGTACTAACTATGCCGTGCTGGTCGATACCGGGCTTGCATCATTGCCCGCCGTAGCCGCCCCTCACTTCTATGTGGTGCGGTTGCATAGCGAGGCGCTCAGTCCCGAATTTCTGGCCTGGCAGCTCAATCAGTCCCCTTGCCAGCGCTACTTCGAGCTTCACGCCGAAGGCAGCGCGGCAAAAAGTATTCGCCGTCAGGTGTTGGAGGAGGCCCCTATCGGCATCCCGTCTCTTGCGAGACAGGCCGCCATCATGAAGCTGGCCCACAGCCTGCGTGAAGAACGAAATCTGATGCAACAACTGCAACGTAACGGCGAGCAGATGATGCAGGCCATCGCTGCCAGCCTGCTCGAACAATCCGATCAGCTAGCGAAATAGTTTCGCTGAGCAGCCTATTTTTCTAAGAAATACCTAAGGAATCGCGATTTATGACAACCTCGATTAACCAGGACGATATCAACAAGGCCCTCTGGTCTGCCTGCGATACCTTCCGGGGCACCATCAGTGCCGATACCTATAAAGATTTCGTGCTCACCATGCTGTTCCTGAAATACATCTCCGATGTCTGGCAGGATCACTACGATGGCTACAAGGCCGAATATGGCGATGAGCCGGAGCTCATTGAAGAGATGCTCAAAAACGAGCGCTTCGTGCTGCCCAAACAGGCCAGTTTCTACAGCCTGTTCGAGCGTCGTCACGAGCCGGGCAATGGCGAGCGGATCGATCAGGCGCTGCACGCCATCGAAGAGGCCAATGGCGCCAAGCTCAAAGACGCGGGCAAGAGCGTGTTTCAGGACATCAGCTTCAACACCGACCGACTCGGCGAAGAGAAGCAGAAAAACACCATACTGCGCCACCTGATGGAAGATTTTGCCAAGGATGAGCTCAACCTCAAGCCGAGCCGGGTCGGCACCCTGGATGTGATCGGCAACGCCTACGAGTATCTCATCAAAAACTTCGCCGCCAGCGGCGGCCAGAAGGCGGGGGAGTTCTATACCCCGCCGGAAGTCTCCGATCTGATGGCCGAGCTGCTGGAGCCGATGCCGGGCGATACCATCTGCGATCCGGCCTGTGGCTCGGGGTCGCTGTTGATGAAGTGCGGCCGCAAGGTGGTGGCAAACCATGGCGAGAAGCACTACGCCCTCTACGGGCAGGAGGCCATTGGCTCTACTTGGTCGCTGGCCAAGATGAACATGTTCTTGCACGGGGAAGACAACCACAAGATCGAGTGGGGCGACACCATCCGCAACCCCAAGTTGCTGGATAAAAACGGCGATCTGATGCGCTTTGATATCGTGACCGCCAACCCGCCCTTTTCGCTGGATAAATGGGGTTATGAGGAGGCGGGGAACGATAAATTCGGTCGCTTCAAGCGCGGGCTGCCGCCCAAGACCAAGGGGGATTACGCCTTTATCCTCCATATGATTGAGACCCTCAAACCCAAGAGCGGCCGCATGGGTGTCGTGGTGCCCCACGGCGTACTGTTCCGGGGTTCCAGCGAGGGGAAAATTCGCCAGCAGCTGATCGATGAAAACCTGCTCGATGCGGTGATTGGCCTGCCGGAGAAGCTCTTCTACGGCACCGGCATCCCCGCCGCCATTCTGATCTTTAAAAAGCAGAAGGTGGACGACAATGTGCTGTTTATCGACGCCAGCCGCGACTTCAAGGCTGGTAAAAACCAGAACCTGCTGAGCCCAGAAAATATCGCCAAAATCGTCGCCACCTATCGCAATGGCGGCAATGTCGATAAATATGCCTATCTCGCCTCGCTCAAAGAGATTAAAGAGAACGACTACAACCTCAATATCCCCCGCTATGTGGATACCTTCGAAGAAGAGGAGGAGATCGATCTGCTGGCGGTGCGGGCCGAGCGCGAACAGCTTAAAACCCGGCTGGCCGAGCTGGAAACCGAGATGGCTAACTATCTGAAGGAGCTCGGTTATGGTGCCTAAGGGGTGGGAGCGTGTACCAATTAAAGACGCATGCGAGTCAATTATTGATTGCGTAAATAAAACTGCGCCAGTAGTAGATTATGAAACCCCATTCAAGATGATTCGTACAACTAATGTGCGAAATGGAAGGGTGAATACTGAAGATGTTAGGTATGTTACTGAGGAGACCTACCTTCAATGGGTACGGCGAGGTAGGCCACAAGTTGGCGATATTATATTCACCCGCGAAGCACCAGTCGGTGAAGTCGGCATACTCGAAGATGCTCATGGAGTATTCCTTGGTCAAAGGACCATGATGTATCGGGCCTCTAAGCGTCGAGCAGATAATTACTTTCTGTTTTATGCCTTATCAAGCCAATTTTGCCAAAAGCAAATAGAGGATTTAAGTAATGGCGGGACGGTTGCTCACATGCGAGTTCCTGACTGTAGCGAAATATTGATTAATCTTCCCCCACGTCAAGAGCAGAATAAAATCGCCAAAATTCTCTCCACTTGGGATAGGGCGATCAGCACCACCGAGCAACTGCTGGCCAATAGCCAGCAGCAGAAAAAGGCGTTGATGCAGCAATTGCTGAGCGGCAAAAAACGCCTATTGGATAACAATGGGGTGAGGTTTAGTGGGGAATGGCAACAATGTATTATTGAAGATTTCTTTGATGTTGGCTCAAGCAAGAGGGTGTTACAGGACGATTGGAAAAATGAAGGAACGCCATTTTATCGTACTAGAGAATTGGTATCCCTGAGTAAGAATGAGCCATTCAGGAGTGAAGTTTTTATTGCTGATGAGCTTTTTCATGAATTGTCTATAAAGTATGGAGCCCCCAAGCCAGGTGATTTCCTTGTGAGTGGTGTAGGCACGCTAGGTATTTCATATCAGGTGAAAGATGGTGACAAATTTTACTTCAAAGATGGCAACGTACTTTGGTTTAAAATAAGGGAAGGTCTTTTTTCTGATTATTTTAAATATTGTTTCCAGTCAGATTTTTTGCAGGAACAGATTGTTGCTCAGGCATCCATTACAACGGTAGGGACCTATACCATTCAAAATGCGAAAAAAACCAAGTTTTGGTGTCCTCCATCTATAGCAGAGCAACAAAAAATCGCCGCAGTTCTCTCAACTGCCGATCAAGAAATTGCAGCCCTGCAACAGAAACTCGACGCTCTAAAGCAAGAGAAAATGGCCCTGATGCAACAACTGCTGACCGGCAAACGGCGGGTCAAGGTCGAGGAGGCCGCTTAAGATGAACCCACTCACGATAGATGCCGCCGATGAGGCGGAGAACCTCTGGCTGGAAGCGCGCTTGCGCGAATATGGCAACCCCAATGCCATTCGCAACCTCTCCGAGCTGGATGGCTTTCTGACCGCCGTTATCTCCGGCCCACAGCAGCCGCCCATTGATCGCTGGTGGCCCGCCATCTGGGGCGGGGTTGAGCCCGCATGGCGTGATCGGGCCGAGCGGGATCGTGTGATGCAACAGGTGATGATCCAGCTGGCATTCCTCTCCTATGCCCTGACCGAGCAGCACGGCGAGTTCGAGCCCATTTTTACCCTTGCCCCCAATATGGAACCCCCCGTCGAGATCGCCAAATGGTGGTGTGCGGGTTATCTGCGCGGTGTGGCATTGGGCAACTGGCCCGCGCTCCCCCATCCACAGCAAGAGGCGCTGGCACTTATTCGCCTGCATGGCAGCGATGAGCAACTGGCGCAGTTGACCCGTCTCTCGCTGACGCAATACCAACAGAGCGTGGCCGAGGTGGCCCCCGCCGCGCTGCGGCTGCACGCCTATTTTCTCGCCCAACGGGGGCCAAACAGGGCGCCTGTCGCGGTGTCATCGGTGAAACCGGTCAACACCCCCGCCAAGGTCGGGCGCAATGAGCCATGTCCTTGTGGCAGCGGCAAGAAGTACAAGCAGTGCTGTCTGCACTGATCAGGCGCTCGGCCCTTGGGCCGTCACCTCAGAGAGGTGATGGCCGCGTCGAATGGCGAGCATTGGCAGCATCCGCATTGCCATAAAAAAATTTAATAAAACAAACAGTCAGTTAGGGATAAACATGAAATTACAACAACGGATGGAACGGCTGGTCAACGCGGTATGTGAGGGGATGTTCGAGCGGGAGGAGGTGATCTCGGTGGCGCTGCTGGGTGCCTTATGTGGTCAGAATACCTTTCTTTACGGCCCACCCGGCACGGCCAAAAGCCTGATCTCCCGTCGCATCGCCTGTGCCTTTGCCAATCCGGCCTACTTCGAGTACCTGATGAACCGGTTCAGTACCCCCGAGGAGGTCTTTGGCCCCATCTCGATCAAGGCACTCAAAGAGGATCGGTATGTTCGTAAAACCGAGCATTATCTGCCCCAGGCCGATTTCGCGTTTCTGGACGAGATATGGAAATCGAGCCCGGCGATCCTCAATACCCTGCTGACACTTATCAATGAGCACACCTTTCGCAACGGCGAACAGATCGAGCAGGCCCCACTGAAAGCCTTGGTGGCTGCATCAAATGAAACGCCCGATGCCAATCAGGGGCTGGATGCGCTCTATGATCGCTTTATCATCCGCCTGATGGTCGGGCCCATTGAGCAGTCTGATAATTTTGAACGATTGCTGGCGTGCAAACCGACCGAGGCGGCCATCAGGGTTGATGACTCGCTTATTGTGAAGGCCGATGAGTGGGCTAAATGGCGAGAGCAACTGCATGAGGTGAGTTTGTCACCGGAAACCCTGACCATTATTCGCCTGATCCGCAGTGAACTCGCCACCAAATATGACAAACTGAAGGTCTATGTTTCCGACCGCCGCTGGCAGCGGGCGACCCAACTGCTCAAGGCCGCTGCCCTCTTTAATGGCCGCAGCGAAACCAATCACAGTGATGCCTTGCTATTGCGGCACTGCTTGTGGACCCATGAAGAGAACCGTCTTGCCGTTAACGATATCGTCGAGCAAGCCGTTAAGGATACCGGTTTTGACAGTGGTATTAATCTCGCGCAGATTGATGCCGAAAAAGAATCATTGGATAAAGAGATCCATAATGAACTTTTCAGTGCCACTGATATTTACGATACACAGATTATTAATGGGCACGCTTTTTTCAAAGTGAAGAACGACTTTGATAATACTAGGATTGGTTCTTACATTTTTATTCCATTGGATAACCTTAAGAACACACATGAATTCCACCCGACAAGTGAAACGGGTAATGAACTAAATTATATTGTCTGTCAATTTGATGGCCAGGGTACTTGTCGGATATCAATGAAGAGCCGATATGGCAGTTTTAATTTCAAACCAGAAGTTCTCTTCCATAAAGGTGACAAGAAACCAAATATTAACAAGCGGCTTATCACCTCATTGGCTGAGTCGGTGGCAAAAACCAGAGAACAGCTTATAGCCACTCTGAATAAGATAGAAAAACAGTGCCAAGGCTATGAGAAAAAATTGGCATCCATTTTCGTTCCTGCCCAGCAGAGCGCATTGGCTATTGATGGCATTACCGAGCAGATTGCTCGGCTCAAATTGCGTATCAAAGATTGTGAACGGCTGGAAGCCTTATGCAAATAAGCCAGGTGGAGAGTGCTTCGCATCTCGCTCAAAAAGAACTCCGCGACAGCTATGGTGGATTGCTGGCTCACTCCAGCTCGCTGACCAGCCAGGTCTCGCAGCACATCGAGGAGTGGAAGAGAGATACTGAGGCAGCGTTGACCAACGAGTGTCCATTCGCTGAGCATGCCCACAAGCTGAACCATTGGCGAAGAGAGAGTGCGCTTGGCGATATATCCAAAGCCTCTTTTCAAGGGGCGGTGAAGGATTATCTCGCGCTCTGTAAAGCCAGCCAGCACCCGGTGGACCCGCCATTTTGGCAAAAGCAGGTTGCCGATAGTTTCGCTCAGGACGTAGAGCAGCCGAGAGAGGATAAGGCCGTCAGTTGCCAACTGCTGGCTACTGAATGGCAAAAGGTGCTGGATAAAGCCCGCAATAGTTGGGAGCTGGCCAGGATCGAGCAGCTGCGTCGCCAGTTAATGGAACGATTGGAGAGCATGCTCAAGCTGTTGCAGCAGTTGCAACCGCTGCTTGAAGCGTTGGGGCTGGATCCGGGGCGACTGGTTGATCTCTCCAGTGGCCAGCTCTCTGCCCAAGATCTGGCCCAGTTCCAGAAGTGGGCAAGCTATCTGGCAAACGACAAGGGGTTGCATGCGTTATGCGACTTGCTCGGCAAGATCCGGCAGATTGAACTCTCCGAAAAGATTGAGCGGGTGAAGGTCAACCACGTTCTGGATCTCTGTCTGCCCGATATCAACTCCCGAGAGGAGATAGTGGGTATTAGGTTGGGACGAGATCTGGAGCATGTATTGCCCAGCGAGAAAGCCCTGTTGGCTGATGACGAGACCGCATTGCTGTTTGATTTGAAGTTCGTCGAGTCACGACTGATGAGCTTTGATATGGCAGGTATGCAGACTCAACATCTGCATGTTGAACGAGAAGAGGAGAGGCCGGTCAACGAAGAGGAGAAGCGCGGCCCCATGATCCTCTGCGTTGATACCAGTGGCTCGATGAGCGGGGCGCCCGAGACGATCGCCAAAGCGATGACGCTATTTCTGGCAACCAAAGCGAGAGAGGAGCAACGCCCCTGTTACCTGATTAACTTCTCTACGGGTATCAGGACCTTGGAGTTGAGTGGAAAATGGGGCCTTGCGTCGATAATCGACTTTCTGAAAATGTCGTTTCATGGTGGTACTGATGCGGCACCAGCCCTTGGCCATGCGTTGAAAACCATGGCCGCAGAGACCTACCAAAAGGCCGACCTGTTGATGATTTCTGACTTCATCATGGCGGATCTGCCACCGGAGACCCTGGCAAATATCGAGCAACAGCGTGGTAAGGGTAACCGCTTTTACTCTCTGGTGGTCGGCTCTGCTTATATGGTTCAGCGGCTAAAGCGCCTCTTTGACCATGAGTGGGTGTATAACCCGACGACGAGTACCATTCATGAGTTGATCGGCTTTCAGCAAAAAATTGACAACCAGTTTGAGGCATCCCCGTTATGAAGGCCTTGCCGAAATTTCAAGAAGAGTACAGCGCCAAGATCCCGGCTCTGACCCTGCTGACCCAGCTGGGCTGGTCTTTCCTCTCCCCTGAACAGGCTCTGGCGGCACGGGATAACAAGTTCGATCAGGTGGTGCTGCGCCAACAGCTGCGCAGCGTGCTAGCCGAGCGCACCTTTGTGTTTGCGGGCAAGACCTATCCGCTGTCCCCTAAGTCAGTGGATAATCTGGTGAGTGAGCTGTGCAGCCCGGCTCTGAATGAAGGGTTGCAGGCGGCCAACGAGCGGCTCTATAACCACCTGCTCTATGGCATGTCGGTCACCGAGTTTGTTGATGGCAAGAAGGTGAACCCCACCATCCCCCTGATTGACTGGCACAATCCGCACAATAACCGCTTTACCTTTACCGAAGAGTTTCGGGTCACCCGCGCAGGGGGCATCGAGTCGCGCCGCCCGGATATCGTCTGTTTCGTCAATGGCTTGCCCTTGGTGGTGATCGAGGCCAAGCGCCCGGATGGCAACGCCAAAAAAGGGCCGACCATCAAGGAGGGGATCTCCCAGAGCCTGCGCAACCAGCGCCCGGATGAGATCCCGCTGCTGTTTGCCTACAGCCAGTTGTTGCTCTCCATCAATGGCATCGAGGGGCGATACGGCACCTGCGGTACGCCGGAGAAGTTCTGGGCCGCCTGGCGTGAGGAGGATATCGGTGATGGTGCGATGACGGCCATCAAGAATCAGCCGCTCTCATCCGAACAACGCTCTGCCCTGTTTAGCCACCGGCCCGCCGCCGATCTGGGCTGGTATCAGTCTCTGGTTGCGGCGGGCGAGCTGGCGGTCAGCGATCAGGATCGGCTGCTCATCAGCCTGCTCTCCCCGGAGCGGCTGCTGGAGATGACCCGGCTGTTCACCCTGTTTGACAAGAAGGCGGGCAAGATAGTCGCCCGCTACCAGCAGGTGTTTGGCATCAAGCGGTTGATCGAGCGTATCAACCAGAAACGCCCAGATGGCGGGAGAGAAGGTGGGGTGATCTGGCACACCACTGGTTCGGGCAAGTCGTTCACCATGGTGTTCCTCAGCAAGGCGCTGATCCTGCACGACAGTTTGAAACAGTGTCGCCTGTTGGTGGTGACTGACCGGGTGGATCTGGAGAGCCAGCTCAGCAAGACCTTCGCCTCCAGCGGCGAACTTGCGGGCAAGAAAGATAAAGAAGCGGCCATGGCTACCTCGGGCAAGCGGCTGGCCGAGCAGATCGGTAAGGGCAGCGAGCGGATCATCTTCTCGCTTATTCAGAAGTTCAACTCAGCGACCAAGTTGCCGGAGTGCATCAACAAGAGCCCGGATCTCATCGTGCTGATCGATGAGGGCCACCGCAGCCAGGGGGGCGAGAACCATGTCCGCATGAAGCTGGCATTGCCCAACGCCGCGTTTGTGGCTTTTACCGGCACGCCGCTTCTCAAGGATGACAAGACCACCAATAAGTTTGGCCCCATCGTCCATGCCTACACCATGCAGCGGGCGGTCGAGGACAAGACGGTGACGCCGTTGCTCTACGAGGAGCGCATTCCCGATCTGGAGGTCAACGAGCGGGCTATCGACAGCTGGTTTGAGCGCATAACCCAGGGGTTAAACGAGCAGCAGCAGACCGATCTGAAACGCAAATTTGCCCGCAAGGGCGAGATCTACAGCGCGGAAGATCGCATCAAGCTGATTGCGTTCGATATCGCCAGTCACTTTTCAAACCACATTGTCGAGGGGCTCAAGGGCCAGCTGGCCTGCGATAGCAAAGCCTCGGCGGTGCTCTATAAAAAGTACCTCGACGAGGCGGGGCTGTTCGAGTCGGCGGTGGTGATGAGTCCGCCCGACAGCCGGGAAGGCAACACCGAGGTCGATGAATCGACCACACCGCTGGTCACTCAGTGGTGGAAGGAGAATGTCGGTGCTCTCTTTGGTTCTGGGGATGAGCAGGCGTACACCAGACATGTCGTGAATCGTTTCGATCAGGATGACGACCTCAAGTTGCTGATCGTGGTGGACAAGTTGCTGACCGGCTTCGATGAGCCAAAGAACACAGTGCTCTATATCGACAAGCCACTCAAAGAGCACAACCTGATCCAGGCGATTGCGCGGGTCAACCGGCTGCACCCGAAGAAGCAGTTCGGTCTGCTTATCGACTATCGCGGCATCTTATCCGAGCTGGATACCACTATCGGCAAGTATCAGGATCTCGCTTCCCGCACCCAGGGCGGCTATGACGTTGACGACCTCAAAGGCCTCTACAACCAGATGGGCACCGAATATAAGCGGCTGCCTCAGCTCTACCAGACCCTGTGGAACATTTTCGCCGGGGTGAAGAACAAGCAGGATATCGAGCAACTGCGTCAAGTGCTGGTGCCCAAGATGGAGGAACTGGACGGCGAACTGGTGGATGTGAACCTCAAGGTGCGAGAAGACTTCTACGAGGCGCTCACGGCGTTTGCCAGTTGCCTGAAAGTGGCGTTGCAGTCGGCCTCTTTCTTCGAGGACAGTGCCTTTAGCGAGGCGGATCGCCGTCACTACAAGGAGACGGTGAAACAGCTCTCCAGCCTGCGCCAACTGGTGCAGCAGGATGCCGGTGAGAAGGTTGACTACGACGAATATGCCGAGCAGGTGAAGAAGCTGCTGGATAAGCATGTGGTCGGTGTAGAGGTCAAAGAGCCGGGTGGCGTCTACGAGGTCGGCAAGATGGGCCAGCAGCAGCCAGAAGAGTGGAACGAGAACAAGACCCGCAACGAGACCGACATCATCAAAACGCGGGTCAGCCGCATGATTGAGCAGGAGCTACGAGATGACCCTTACGCCCAGGAAGCCTTCTCCAAGCTGCTGCGACAAGCTATCGAGGAGGCAGAGAAGCTGTTCGAGCACCCGCTCAAGCAGTACATGCTGTTTCGGGAGTTCGAAGAGCAGGTGCAGGAGCGCCGCCTGAGTGACATACCTGACGCCTTTGCTGGGCATCGCCACGCTCAGGCCTACTTTGGGGTGTTCAAAAAGGTACTGCCGGAGGTGTTCGCCATTACCGACAGCCAAGTACAGGATAAGTGGATAAAGCTGGCCTTCGAGATCGATACGGTCGTGGATGCGTCTGTGGCCGAGCACTCCATCAACCCGCAGAACATCGAGGCGGGTATTCGCAAGAAACTGTTGCCGCGCATGTTCCAGGAGTGCAAAGCAATCGGCAGTGGTATGGAGCAGGCCAAGAAGATCGTCGAGATGGTGGTGCAGATCACCCGAGTCGGCTTGAGCGGAGTCTGATCAGATGAATGTGCCTATTCGGGCCAAGGGCGATGCTCAGGCCCAGGCTCCAGCTCCATCCTTTAGCTTTCGCTACGGCGATGAGCGGATCGCCTTCGAGCGGGTGCAACGGAGACAGGCTAGCGGCAAGGTGCTTATCAAGGTGCATCCCGATTGCCGCGTCGTGGTCTCGGCCCCGCGTGAGGCGGCTGATGAAGCGGTTCTCGCAGCGGTCAAGCAGCGCGGACGCTGGATCTACGAACAGTTACGCGACTTTCGCCAGCAGTTGGAGCACGTCACCCCACGCCAGTACATCAGTGGGGAAAGTCACTATT
The DNA here is from genome assembly GCF_022869435.1 of Aeromonas sp. LsrichE-8G. Taxonomy (NCBI): domain Bacteria; kingdom Pseudomonadati; phylum Pseudomonadota; class Gammaproteobacteria; order Aeromonadales; family Aeromonadaceae; genus Aeromonas; species Aeromonas sp. LsrichE-8G. Next base: position 1,358 of record NZ_JALIHH010000077.1, on the reverse strand, counting down.
ACCTCGGCAAGCAGTACCTGCTCAAGGTGATCGAAGCCCCTAATTCGGTGCCGGGGGTCAAAATGCTGCGTGGCAAGCTGGAGGTGTCGGTCAGGAGCCTAGTCACTGATAGCGCAAAGAGAGCCGAGAAAGTCCATGCACTGCTCGCTGACTGGTACAAGGCCCGTGCCAAAGAGGTGTTTGCCAGACGCCTCAATGCCATGCTCGATCAGGCCATCTGGGTCACCGAGCGTCCGCCACTGCGCATCCTGACCATGCAGACCCAGTGGGGCAGTTGTTCCCCCAATGGCCGGATCACGCTTAACCCGCATCTTGTCAAAGCGCCCCGCGAGTGTATCGATTACGTCATCCTGCACGAGCTCTGCCATATTGCCGAGCACAACCACAGCGAGCACTTTTACCGGCTGATGGGTCAGGTGATGCCCGGTTGGGAAAAGACCAAAGCGCGGCTGGATGGGATGGCTAATCGCTTGTTGACGTGAGTTATCCGCTCGTCAGTCACCCACAGCCCGGCAGACCACCCTTGCCGGGCTGAATTTTTTGGTATGGATGCATTGATTGCTCTTCGCATGGAGCGGTAATCCCCCCGAAAAACTGGGGTGCTTATAAGTACAATTTTCTCGTATCTTGAACGCACCCGCGCCAGTAACTTGGCCGACGGGTCTCTCCTAACGAGTACAGAGTTGACTGTTAATACACTGAGATGAGTTCTTATTGACCGGCCTGCATTGCTAAACTCTGGATCATATATTCACATAGAACGCAGTTCTATGTGGAATTTATGAAAGTAAAGACGGCTTCCGATGAGACGCATTTTTACAAATGGCGATAAGGAGGAGAGTGCACTGAAAAAGAGGCAGCGTGAAGTTCAATCCCAGCCAGTAAAATAATAAAACCGTTTTTTTGTTTTCATGAAAAAATTCCTTTTTTATTTGAAAACAAACGGGGGGGTTAGATTTTTTTAAAATTAATACTTGATGCTTTCATACCTACTTATTTTCGAGATGTCAACCGATGAGGATAAGAGTAGATTTATCCTCATCGAGCCGGGGGATTGTTAAGGGGGTGCAATATATCACATGCAATACTTATATATATGTAGTTCATTGCACCATTGCATCCAATTAATTGGCGGATGTGGATGAATCTGCTAAATGTTTGATAGCAATGCCATCTGTTAATACATATTCAGTCCGTTCAGATGTCGCCACCCTTGTCACCCAACCATTATCGACACATTTTTTTATGTAATTTTTTGCCTGCCGTTCTTTTACAGAGAAATACTGGCAAAACCTCTCGGTCAATGTGGTGGCAGAAATCGCCTCCAGCAGGGCTGACGCATCAGTGTTTATACTTTG
>NZ_JALIHH010000076.1:0-21938 GCF_022869435.1 Aeromonas sp. LsrichE-8G | reverse complement strand
AAAACTGGGAATAACGCCTTAAATGGCGAAGAAACGGTCTAAATAGGCTGATTCAAGGCATTTACGGGAGAAAAGATCGGCTCAAACTGAAAAAATGAAATGACTGAGTCAGCCGAGAAGAATTTCCCCGCTTATTCGCACCTTCCCAAGTACCTGCTGCCCGGGGAGACCTACCACAATCCCGGGATCAATCAGCCGGGCAACCAGAAGCTCATCGTCTACCAGTCCCGCTTCATCCCGGTGGGCAAGGATTGCTGGCCAGACTAGGTGCCCGACACCGGACGGTCAGCAATCCCCGGGGTCAGGAGGAGAGCGTCGCCAGCCTGGCCGCAAACCCCATGAAGAAGAGGCCGATAAGGCCGTTGCCGAGACGGGCCGCCGTCTGGCGCTGACGGAAAAAGCGGGCCATCAGGGTACCGCCGAAGATCAGCAGGGTCAGGTAGACGAAGCTCATCGCTTCCAGCATGCCAGCCAGCACCAGGTAGGATATCCAGGTGTGGGCATAGCTGAAGTCGATGAACTGCACGAAGAAAGAGACGTAGAACAGAATCGCCTTGGGATTGGTGAGGCTCAGGGTGAGGGCCTTGGTAAAATAGCGCTCACCGGGATCCATCTCGGACGCCGGTCCCGCCTTTTTGGCGATGAAGTTCGCGTGCAGGATCTTCACCCCCAGATAAAGCAGGTAGATGGCGCCCAGATAGCGCACCAGGGTAAACAGCAATGGGGTGGTGCGAATGAGGGACGCGATCCCCAGATAGGCGCAGAAAATGAGGATGGCATCGCCGACGAAGACGCCGAGGGCGGCGCGATAACCCGGGCCTATGCCGCGCACGGCACCGGTTCGCAGCACGTAGAGGGAGTTCGGGCCCGGGGCGATGATGATGAAGAAGAGACCGACCAGATAGGTCCAGACGTTGATGACACCCAGGCTTTCGAACATGTTCCCTCCATGGCGGGTGATGGGCCGGATAACGGCGGCAGGCCTTCTATACTAATCCGCCCCGCGCCAAGCACAAGATCTGACCAGCCATCCACACGCCGTCAGCATGAACGGCCTGCGCGCCACGCGAACGCAATCCGGGCGTTCGCCCACTTTGGTTATGTCCAGATACGCCGGGATAGGGCATGGTAGAGGGAGTGATACCCCAGCCATGGACAAAACCTTGAGTACCGACACCCCGATCACCGCCCCGCCCGCGGTGGACAACCCGACTACCACCGCTTATCCGGTGATCGCCGCCATCAGCTTCTCGCACCTGTTGAACGACATGATGCAGTCGGTACTGCTGGCCATCTATCCCCTCCTGAAGCTGGAGCTCGATCTGTCGTTCACCCAGATAGGTCTCATCACCCTCACCTACCAGTTCACGGCCTCGCTGCTGCAACCCCTGATCGGCCTCTATACCGACCGCAGACCCATGCCCTACTCCCTGCCTCTGGGCATGGGCTTCACGCTGGTGGGGCTGCTCTACCTGTCGCAGGCAGGCAGCTTTGGCGCCGTGCTGTTGTCGGCCATGCTGATCGGCATGGGCTCCTCCGTCTTCCACCCGGAATCCTCCCGGGTCGCCCGCATGGCGGCCGGCAACCAGCCCGGTCTGGCCCAGTCTCTGTTCCAGATCGGCGGCAATCTGGGATCGGCCATCGGCCCCCTGCTCGCGGCGCTCATCATAGTGCCGAAGGGACAGGGTAGTGCGGCCTGGTTCTCGTTGTTCGCACTCATCGGGGTCATCGTGCTCAGCTTCGTCGGCCGCTGGTCCAGCCACCATGCCGCCAGCTTCCATCGGCGGATGAGGGCCCATGCCGGCACCGGCCTGAGCCGCCGCCAGATTGGCTGGTCACTGGCCATCCTCGGTCTGCTGATGTTCTCCAAGTTCTTCTACATGGCCAGCCTGAGCAGCTATTACACCTTCTACCTGATGGACAAGTTCCACCTGTCGCTGGAGAGCGCCCAGCTCTATCTGTTCGCCTTCCTGTTTGCCGTCGCGGCGGGGACCGTGCTCGGCGGGCCACTCGGCGATCGCATCGGTCGCAAGCGGGTGATCTGGATCTCCATCCTCGGCGTCGCTCCCTTCACCCTGCTGCTGCCCCACGTCGACCTGTTCTGGACCTCGGTGCTGTCGATCGTCATCGGCCTCATCCTGGCGTCGGCCTTCTCCGCCATCCTGGTCTACGCCCAGGATCTGGTACCCGGCAAGTTCGGTACCATTTCCGGCCTCTTCTTCGGCTTCGCCTTCGGCATGGGAGGGATAGGGGCCGCCCTGCTGGGCAAATTGGCCGATGCCACCAGCATCGAAACCGTCTATCAGGTCTGCGCCTATCTGCCCCTTATTGGCCTGCTGACCGCCTTCCTGCCCAATATCAGGAGAGGCTAGAGGCCAAGCGGCCGCCAGCAACCGACCATAAAAAACGCGGCCTGAGCAGGCCGCGTCTGGTTCCATCACTCGGGCCGCCTGACACAGCCCGATCCGCTCGGACTCATCCGCCGAGCCTCTTTGTCAGCAATACGGCCTCTCCACCCAACCGCTAGGAACCACAACCTCATTGGGCGTTGTCACCCGAGAGGCCGCTGACGGGGCCATTCACCGCAGGGCCGCGGCATCCCTCAGCAGTACTGGCCTGCCACCCAGCCCGACGACCAGGCCCACTGGAAGTTGTAACCACCGAGCCAGCCGGTCACATCCACCACTTCGCCGATGAAGTAGAGGCCGGGCACGGTGCGCGCCTCCATGGTCTTGGAGGAGAGCGCGTTGGTATCCACTCCCCCCAGGGTCACTTCAGCGGTGCGATACCCTTCGGTGCCGTTGGGCAGGATCTGCCAATCCCCCAGCAGGGTGGCCACCGCCTCCAGCTCCCGTTCGTTGTACTGGCGCATCGGCTTGCTCACCAGCCATCCCAGCTCCACCAGCTTGTCGACGAAGCGCTTGGGCAGCTCGCGCCCCAGCACGGTTTTCAGCTCCTGGGCAGGATGGGCCTGGGCCCAGGTCTTGAGGGTCTCTGGAATGTCAAGATCCGGCAGCAGGTTGATGTGGATCTTCTCCCCCGCCAGCCAAAAAGAGGAGATCTGCAGGATGGCGGGGCCGGAGAGCCCGCGATGGGTGAACAGCATGGCCTCCTTGAAGCGGGTGCCATCCTCGGCGGTCACCGCCACCGGCAGGCTGACCCCCGCCAGATCGGCGAAGGCCTCCTTGTCGGCCTGATGCAGGGTAAAGGGCACCAGCCCGGCGCGAGTCGGCAACACGGTGAGGCCGAACTGCTCCGCCAGCTTGAAGCCGTAAGGGGTGGCACCGAGTTTCGGCATGGAGAGACCGCCGGTGGCGACCACCAGCGACGAGCAGGCGATCTCCCCCTTGCTGGTGTCGAGCACGAAGCCTTCATCTGTCTTGCTGACGGTGAGGATCTCGGTCTGGAACTGCAGGGTCACGCCAGCCCAGTCGCACTCGGTCAGCAGGATGTCGACGATATCCTTGGCGCTGTCGTCGCAGAAGAGCTGGCCCAGCGTCTTCTCGTGGTAGTTCAGGCCATGCCTGTCCACCAGATCGATGAAATCCTGCTGGGTATAGCGCGCCAGCGCCGATTTGCAGAAGTGGGGGTTGGCCGAAAGGAAGGCATGGGGACCCGCCTGATGATTGGTGAAGTTGCAGCGACCGCCGCCGCTGATGAGGATCTTGCGGCCCGGCTTCTTGGCGTTGTCGAGCACCAGCACGGAGCGACCCCGGTAGCCAGCCTGGGCCGCACACATCAATCCGGCCGCCCCGGCACCGATCACCACCACATCCACCTGTTTCATCGTCACTCACCCATCAAAAGAAAAACGGCCCCTTTACCTTAAAGGACCGTCATTGTACCCGGCAGACACCAGCACAGCGGTACAAGGACACCTGCAAATAGAAAACGGCCCCTTTACAAGGGGCCGTCATTGTACTGACTGAACACTAAGTGTCCACGACTATCAGGCGTTGCCGTCCATGATGCTGGCCGGGGCGCCCTTGGCCAGCTCGGCCAGCTCCTTGTCGATGAAATAGAGGCCCTTGCCATCCTCGCCCACCAGGCTCAGACGGTCGACGATGCTCTTGAACAGCTTCTCTTCTTCGTGCTGCTCGGCCACGTACCACTGCAGGAAGTTGAAGGTGGAGTAATCCTGGGTGGTGAAGGCGACGTGGGCCAGACCGTTGATGCACTTGGTGATGTGATACTCGTGCTCCAGGGTGGTGCGGAAGATGTCACCCAGGGACTTGAATTCATGGGGAGGCGCTTCGATGGCCCCCAACACCGGCATGGCGCCGGTCTCGCTCACGTAGGTGAACAGGCGCTCCATGTGCTGGCGCTCCTCGACCGCATGCTGGCGCAGGAAGGTGGCGGCCCCCTCGAAGCCCTTGTCCTCGCACCAGGCGCTCATCTGCAGGTAGAGGTTGGAGGAATAGAATTCAAGATTAATCTGCTCGTTCAACTTCTCGATCATGGCTTTGGCCAACATGATGATTCTCCACTGTGATTTGCCCACGATTGTCGCCACTGTTTCATCCTGACGCAACCAGAGACAACCGACGCACCCCGCAGTTGCGACGACTTTTCACCTCATCCTCTCCCCCATACGGTTATAGAGAAGCAAAGAAACATGGTGTAGGTGACATCAGCCATTATGATGGCGCCATTGGTCGGGGAAAGGATTCAATGAGATTCATAATGGCACTGGCGCTGCTCTGGATGACCCAGTTGCAGGCAGCTCCCTCCTTGCTGAAAGAGGCTGAATTGCAGGCGGCGCGCGATCCCGTCGGCTATCTGCAGCGCCTCGACGCCAGTCCCCAGCAGGATATGGAACTGTTCTACGCCAGGTCCCTGGCCCAGGCAGCCCTTGGCCGCTATCCCCAGGCACAGCGCGACAATGCCCGCGCCCGCGGTCTGGCCAATGCCCAGCAGGAGACCCTTCGCCTGCTCGACTTCCGGTTGCAGCAGATTGCCCTGACCCTGGATGCCGATACGCCGGATCAGGCGCTCGAGCTGCTCACCCAGCTCTGGCCAGCGGTCAGGCATCACCCCAGGCAAGTCTCGGAGTGGCATGCCCTCAACGGGCTCGCCCTCTACCGTACCCAGCAGATGAAAGAGGCGATCCTCGAGCTCAAGACCGCCTATCACCTCAAGCAAAAAGAGCCGGGTTCCATCCTCTCCACCTTGCAGTGCGGCCGTCTGCTGATGACCCTCGGCAACCTCTATGCGGACCTCAATCTCTACCGTGAGGCCGAGACCTATTATCAGGATGCCCTCGGCCAGATGGTGCAGCTCAACGAACCCAACAGCCAGGCCATCATCCGGGCCAACATGGCCAGGCTCTACATCGACATGGGTCAGCCTGCCAGGGCCAGCCAGTTGCTCGATACCCTGCTGGCCACGCCGAGCCTGTCACCCCACTATCGTGCCATCGTCCTCGGCTACCAGGCCATGGTGTTCAACGCACGGGCGGACTGGCACGCCGCCTGGCGCAGCCTGGAGGAGGCACAAGCCATCTATGACAGGCTGGATAGCCCGCAGGCGGCCTCCCGTCTGACCGAGATCCGGGCAAGAACCCTGCTGGGTCGTGGCGAGAAGCAGCTGGCCCTGCAACTGCTGATGGAGCACACCGCCCCTCTCTCCATGGATGGTCGGGCGATGCAGGCCAGGTTGCTGGCCGATCTGGGCCGCTACCCCGAGGCCTACGGGGCCATGACCCGCTACATGCAGTACTACAAGCAGCACTTCAACCAGACCCTGAGCCAGCACGCGGCCGCCTTCCAGGTCGAGATGGATCTGGCTCGCAGCGAGGCCAGCAATCGCGCGTTGCAGCAGGAAAACGAGAGCAAGCGCCAGCAACTGCTCTACCAGCAGAGTGCCCGCTACTACCAATTGCTGCTGCTGGTGCTGCTGGCCGTCGCCCTGATCCTGCTCGGGCTCACCACCCGCAGGCTCCACCGCAGCTCGCGCCACCTCTACAAGCTCGCCACCTTCGATCAGCTGACCGGGCTGCCCAACCGGCGCGCCCTGCTGGAGAGACTGGGTCAGCAGTGGCTGCACGAAACGCCCCTGACCCTGCTCATCATCGACATCGATCACTTCAAGCAGATCAACGACAAGCATGGTCACCAGGCGGGGGATCAGGCTATCCGGCAGTTGGCCAGGGAGCTCAAGAGCTGGGCGCCGGACCAGCAATTGATCGGGCGCTGGGGCGGGGAAGAATTTCTGGTGGCCATGACCCAGGACGGGGCCACCTGCTGGCGGCTGGCGGAGCAGCTGAGAAGCCGGATCGCCTACCTGGCCGCCCCCCACATGACCATCAGCATCGGGGTGGCGGAACGCTCGACGCAGGATGACAGCCTGAGCCAGCTCATCCATCGGGCCGACATGGCCATGTATCAGGCGAAGCGCCAGGGGCGCAACCAGACCGTGCTGGCCCAGTCTCCCCACCTTTCCCCTGAACTGGCCTGCAACGTCGCCTGATGCCACCTCGTGCGGGTGTCAGGGCGTCAGCTCAGTGAGTGACGCCACGTTCACCGGCGCACCGTAATCCACCCCCGGCAGCTCGAAGCCGTTGAGCTGCATGAACTCCTGGCGCAACCCGGCAAAATCCCCCAGGGTGCGGAAGTTCTCCGGCGTCACCTTGGGCCAGAGCGCCGAGACGGCGGCCTGCACCGCTGGCTCAAGCTCGTGGTCATCCATCCGGATCAGCCGGTTGCCATCGGCGACGACCCCTCTGGGCCCGTACATCTTGTCGGCAAACAGCCGCTGCATCTGCTCGATGCAGCCCTCGTGGACACCACGCTCCTTCATCACCCCCATCAACAGGCCCAGATAGACAGGCAGCACCGGAATAAACACGCTCGCCTTGGTCACCAGCGCCTTGCAGACCGACACCCAGGCATGACCGCCAATCCCGGCAAGTTGCAGGTTGATGGTCTCGGCGGTGGCGTGCAGGTGCTCCTTGGCATAGCCGATGGTGCCGTCCCGATAGAGGGGATAGGTGGACTCGGGGCCGATATAGGAGTAGGCAACGGTCCGGGCGCCGGGGGCCAGGCAATCCGCCTGCTGCAATGCCTGCATCCAGCGCTGCCAGTCCTCGCCCCCCATCACGGTGACGGTGTCGCGGATCTCCTCCGGGGTGGCTGGCACCAGCGACTGCTGCACCAGCGCATCGTGCTCCAGATCCAGCCCCCAGCCTTGCAGCGGCTGGCCTGTGGTCTTGAGCACCGAGCGTACCTGTGTGCCATCCGGCATCACCCTGACTCCGCTCGCCAGTGAATAGACCACAAGATCCACCTGCCCGAGCTGCTGGCGGATGACGTCGATGGCCTGCTGGCGCATGGTGTCGGAGAAGGCATCCCCGATCAGGTTGACGGCGATGCGACCGGCTTGCTCCGCCGCCTGACGAAACCAGATGTTGTTGTACCAGCCAGCACTGCCGAGCCCCTTGCCGGAGGGACCCCGCTCGAACGAGACGCCCAGGGTATCGGCCCCGGCGCCGAAGGTGAGCGCGATCCGGGACGCCAGCCCGAAACCGGACGATGCCCCCAGCACCAGCACCCGTTTCGGCCCGTTGAACGGCCCCGCCGCCCGCACCTGTTCGATCTGTTGCAGCACGGCGGCGCGACAACCCATGGGGTGGCAATTGCGGGCAACACAACCCTGGATCTGGGGATGAATGATCATGAAGGACTCTCCGGTGCATCGGTGGGACATGAGAAACGGCCATGACAGCGTCACCCGGTTGCAGGTGAGGAGCCCTGGCCGTTTTGCCAAGGGAACTGGCTACAGCATAACCAAGGGGGGCGGGATTACCTTGATGTCGGACGGGATATGGGCTGGAAGAGGGCAGAAAAACAAAAGGGAGCGCGAGGCTCCCCAAAGCGGTATTCAGATGCTTTTTGTTGTTTTGTGTTCATTGCGGAGCACGGGCACATCCTATTCCCCCACCTTCCCGGGGGCAATAGCACGCCTGTGACCGGCGTCAAACTCCTGTTCAAAATATGCACTCCCCGGCCACCTGCACCTCTACGCCTTCCGGTTCGGGGTCAGGCAAATCCTGAAACTGTGGCGACGATGCCGTTTTAGTTTCAGCAGACATTGGTATAGTGGACCCAGGATCAGTGAGGAGAACTCCCATGAATGGAACCTATTACAAACACGTACTGGCCGCGATCGACCTGTCGGAAGACAACCGCAAGGTGATCGAGAAGGCGGTCGACCGGGCCCGCTCCAACGGCGCCAAGCTGTCGGTGATCCATGTGGATGTGGACCTCAAGGATCTCTACACCGAGATGATCGACATCGACATCGACAACGTGCAGGACCAGGTGATCGCCGAAGCGAAGGAGAAGCTGGAAGCCTTCCTCGCCTCGGTGGACTACCCCATCGAGAAGAAGCTGGTGATCTGCGGCGATCTGAGCGAGCGGGTCAACCAGGCGGTCAAGGACTACCAGATCGACCTGCTGGTGTGCGGCCATCGCCAGAGCTTCTGGAGCCTGCTCACCTCGAGCGCACGCCAGCTGATGAATACCGTGCCCTGCGACATGCTGGTCGTGCCCTTGCAGAAGTGATCGAACAGGCGTAGTGTGATTTGCCATGAATATGACCTCATTCAATCACAACTACTGGTGGTGCTGCTTCTAAACAGGCGGCACTGCTTTTCTATGTAAAATTTCCAAAAGAAAACACCGTGACCGCCGAGAGGCGGTCATTGTTTTCATCTCTTTGTCGCCTCCCGGCTCACCCAACTGGAGAGAGTGACATGCACAACCCCGTGATCCTGACCGGTGACCGCCCCACCGGCAAACTGCACATCGGCCATTACGTCGGCTCCCTGCGCCAGCGCGTGGCCGCCCAGCACCATTACCGCCAGTTCGTCATGATCGCCGATCTGCAGGCGCTGACCGACAACGGCCACAACCCGGCCAAGGTGACCGATCACGTGCTGGAGGTGATGGCCGACTACCTGGCCTCTGGCCTCGACCCGGCCAAGACCACTTTCTGTCTCCAGAGCGCCCTGCCCGCCCTCGCCGAACTCACGACCTACTACCTCAACCTGGTCAGCGTCGCCCGGCTGGAGCGCAACCCCACGGTGAAGGCCGAGATCCAGCAAAAAGGGTTCGAGCGCAGCCTGCCCGCCGGCTTCCTCGTCTATCCGGTCAGCCAGGCCGCCGACATCACCGCCTTTCGTGCCACTCACGTGCCGGTGGGCGAGGATCAGCTGCCCATGCTGGAGCAGACCAACGAGATAGTGCGCCGCTTCAACACCCTGGTGGGCAAAGAGGTGCTGACCGAGTGCCAGCCCATCCTGAGCGACACCGGCCGCCTGCCCGGCATCGACGGCAAGGCCAAGATGTCAAAGTCCCTTGGCAACACCATCGAACTCGGCATGTCGAGCGACGAGATCAGGCAGGCGGTGTTCGCCATGTATACCGACCCCAACCACCTCAAGGTGAACGATCCGGGTCAGGTGGAAGGCAATACGGTGTTCGCCTATCTGGATGCCTTCCACCCCGACAAGACCCTGGTGGCCGAGATGAAGGCCCACTACCAGCGCGGCGGTCTGGGGGACATGCGCTGCAAGCAGGTACTCAACGACTGCCTGCAGACCCTGCTTGCTCCGATGCGGGAGCGGCGCGAGGCAGCCATCGCCGACAAGCGCCAGCTGCTGCGCCTGTTGCAGCAGGGCACCGAGCAGGCCCGGTCCCTCACCGACGAGGTGCTGGCCGAGGTGAAGGGGGCGATGGGGCTGGACTACTTCTCCGGATTGGCGTGATCTGCCCCCTGCGGCGCGGGATGGCCGAGCGCATCCGCGCCGTAGCGCTCCTTCGCCAGCCGGTGCAACAACCCCTTGAACCAGCCGATCGCCTCGTCATGGGCACTGAGCGGGTGGCCCGCCATCAGGTAGACGATGGGGATGGCGGGTTCCAGCTGGTGCAGGCGCAACGGATAGTGGCGACAGAAGTGGCGCCCGATCATCTCGGGCACCACCACCAGGTAGCGGCCGGTCGCCATCAGCGGCGGTACCGCCATAAAGCTCGGCAGCCTGACCCCCAGCTCCCGCTCCACCCCGAAACGGGCCAGCCAGAGATCCACCATGGCCTGGCTGTGGCCCCAGCTGGAGGTGTGGATATGGGGGCGGCTGACCAGTTCTCCCGGCCCCAGCATGTCGGGCAGGGCGCTGCCGAGGGGCGACAAACAGACCAGCGGATTGCTGAACCACTCCTCGCGCCACAACCGGGGCGAGAGGTGGTTGGCACCGGCAAACCCGATCACCAGATCCAGTTCCCCCTTCTCCAACTCCCGCTCGTAGTCGCTGTCCGCCAGCTCGCACACTTCCAGTCGGCAGTGGGGAGCCTGCTGCACCATCCACTCCACCAGCACCGGCACCAGGCCGTGCTCCACCGAGCCCGGGGTGGCGATGCGAAAGATCCGCCGCGCACTTGCCGGGTCGAATCCCTTGGCCTGACGCAGCCCCTGCTCCAGCATGGCCAGCGCCTGGCGCACCGGACTCGCCAGCGCCTTGGCCCGTTCGGTCGGCATCATCTCGCGCCGACTCATCACGAACAGCGGGTCATCCAGCGCCGTTCGCAGCCGCCCCAGCGCATGGCTGACGGTGGACTGGGAGAGGTGCAGCCGTTCGGCGGCACGGGTGACGTTGCGCTCCTGCATCAGCATGTCGAACACGGTGAGCAGATTGAGGTCGAGGCGGGAAAGGGGCAGCTCCATCGATATTGGCCATAGTTGAATGACGACAATTCATTTTTGGCATAGTAGCAGATTGCATAGAATGCGCAGGCGAATTACATCGGAGATTCAAATGCGTAGCTATCTGTTGTTGCTGGCGATCGGCCTGTTGTGGGGCTCCCAGTTCATTTTCATGCACCAGGCCGTGGCTGAACTGCCCCCCATCATGGTGGCCGCCGGACGCGCCCTGTGCGGCAGCCTGACCCTGGGTCTGCTCTGCCTGTTCATGCGCCTCAAGAGTGAACACACTCCCTGGCGAACCTATATGCTGATCGCCCTGCTCGACGCCACCATCCCCTTCATCATGGTGGCCTGGGGACAACAGTATGTGGACAGCGCCATCGCGGCCGTGGTCATGGGTTGTATCCCCTTTGTGACCATTCTGGCGGCTCCCTTGTTTATTTCTGGTGAAAGAATCACCAAGGGCGGCCTCGTCTCCGTGATCATCGGCTTCATCGGCGTGCTGGTACTGTTCTGGCCCAAGCTGACCAGCGGCATGAATGCCGGCCTGCTCGGTGCCATGGCCATCCTGTTCGGTGCCAGCTGCTTCGCCATCGGCCTGCTGATGATCAAGCGCTTCGCCAAGGACCATCCTGTGGTCGTGGCCCGCAACATCCTGATCTCCTCGGCCATCCAGCTGCTGCTGGCCGCGCCCTTCGTGGCCGACCTGAGCAGCCTCACCCTGCCGAGCCAGCAGGCCATGGGCGCCGTCGCCATGCTGGGGATCTTCTGTACCGGCCTGGTCTACTTCCTCTACATGGCGCTGATCCAGAAGGCGGGCCCGACCTTCGCCTCCTTCAGCAACTACCTGGTGCCGCTGTTCGGCGTCATGCTGGGAGCCCTGTTCCTCGGCGAGCAGATCCAGTCCACCACGGGCGTGGCGCTGGCCCTGATCCTGGGTTCGGTCGCCCTCAACCAGTGGGCACAGCAGCGCCGCCAACAGCGGGAGGCTGCCCTATGCCAGGCATCCTGACCACCCTCTGCGGCGGTCTGGTACTGATAGCCGGCTGGCAGTATCGCCACCGGCTGGCCGGGGTGCTGGGTCTGCTGATGGTGCTGCTGCCCTGGTTCTTCGACAGCAAGCTGCAAGCCATGCTGAACTATGCACTGAATGCCTGAAGACCCTCTCTGCGTGTGTGACGAGAGTGTATCTCTCCTGTTTTTGGGACCGTTTTAACAAAACCTCCGATTTGTCCCCTCTACCGGCGCCCTGCGCCGGTTTTTTTATCTCTGCGCCTCTGGTCCGTAGCGATAACTCAACCGCTCGTTCTTGCGCGGCCCCGTTATCTGCCAGGTGAGCAGGAAACCCTCGCCGGTTTCGGTCAGCTCGGCGCTGTAGTGATCCTGCCCGCACCGATGAGGCTCGGCCGTGACCCAGTGCCCGTCCCCCCGGGGCAACAGCTCGAACAGCATCACCGGCTGCTCGTAGCGCAGGTGGGAGAGCATGATCCCCCGTGCGGTGCGCTGCCACCAGAAGCGGTTGTGCATGGTCAGCTCCCGGCCATGGGGCGTGGTGTAGCGACCCGTCTCGGCATACAGCCACCCCCCATGGTGATCGGTCACCACCACGGCCCCCTCCCCGCGACCGCACCAGTCGGTGGCGGATCCGGCCCCGTTGCTCGCCTCGAAGGCAAATGCTCCGATCTGTGACAACCCTTCCCATAAACGCTGGATCGCGCCTTCCAACTCGGCCATCATAGCGCCCTCCAAATTGACAACTGACGACAATTCAATCACATGAACTACTTGATAGGGGTTACCCTGCTCTGGTCCTTCTCCTTCAGCCTGATCGGGGTCTACCTTGCCGGTCAGGTGGATGCCTACTTCTCGGTACTGACCCGCATCGTGCTCGCCAGCCTGGTGTTTCTGCCCTTCCTGCGCCGTCGCTGGCTGCGCCCCGATCTGGTGGCCAAGCTGATGGCCCTCGGTGCCATCCAGCTCGGCATCATGTATCTCTTCTACTACCACTCCTTCCTGCTCTTGACGGTACCGGAAGTGCTGGTGTTCACCATCTTCACCCCCATCTATGTCACCCTGATCCACGACCTGCTGGAAGGGCGCTTCAAGCCTGTCTATCTGTGGGGGGCCCTGCTGGCGGTGCTGGGGGCGGCCGTCATCCGTTTCGACGGCCTGACCGAAAACTATGTACTGGGATTCCTGGTGGTGCAGGGCGCCAACGTCTGCTTCGCCCTGGGCCAGGTAGGCTACAAGGTGCTGCTGGCCCGGGAGGCTGAGCAGCCGCCCCAGCTGGCGGTGTTCGGCTGCTTCTATCTGGGCGCCCTGGTGATCGCCCTGCCCGCCTGGTGGCTGCTGGGCAAACCTCAATATCCCGCCAGCCCCCTGCAATGGGGCATCCTCTTCTGGCTGGGGGTCGGGGCATCCGGGCTCGGCTACTTCCTGTGGAACAAGGGGGCGACCCTGGTCAGCAGCGGCGTGCTGGCCATCATGAACAACGCCTTGATCCCCGCGGGTCTGCTGGTCAATCTGGTGCTCTGGGGAAAGGATACCGACCTGCTCAGGCTCGGTCTGGGCGCCCTGCTGATGCTGGCTTCTCTCTGGGTCTGCCAGCGTCAGCAGGTCAGTGAGCGCTGACTGAAAACCATTGACGCTGATGGGTCCATCGGCGTCAATGGGTACGCGGACACTGACTGGCCGTCAGCCGACCACGGCGTTGTGTTCCCGCTTCGCCTGACCGTGGCAGGAGGCCAACCGGGCCAGCAGGTGATCGAGCTGCTCGGCACTCTGGCTCTGCACCAGGCCGATGCTCACGGTCACCGGGCGCTGGGGCAGCAGGCTGGCGTCGGCGATCTCGAGACGCAGCCGCTCGGCAATCTCCAGGCCGCTCAACCGATCGGTCTGGGAGAGCATCAGGATGAAGCCGTCTTCGTCCCAACGGGCGAAGGGATCTTCCCGGCGCAGCTCGCGGCGCACGATGCGGGCCAGCTTGGCCAGCATGGCGTCGCAGGCCGCCTCCCCGAACAACTGCAGGATCTTGCTGCGGTGATCCACGCTGAACTGCAGCAGACAGAAACTGCCGCTCTCGCTGGCCAGCCGTTCATCCAGCAACAGCTCGAAGTGGCTGCGGCTCTCGAGGCCGGTGAGGGGATCCGTGTCATGGCGATCCTCCAGGGGCGCCATGGCAGCATCCAGATGGCGAACAACCCCCAGCAGTTGACCCCCTTCGTCGCGACGGACCCGCTCCTCCAGCCGGATGTAATGGCCCTGATGGTGCAGGATGCGGTACTCGAGTCGAAGCCCGTTGCTGCGCCCTTGCTGACAGGCCTCCAGGGCCTCTGCCAGACGGGGAGCATCATCCGGATGTACCCGATCCAGCCAGCCGAGATCTCCCAGCTCGCCCCCCTCCAGACCTAGCAGTTGCAGACAGGAAGGGTCCCGCTTCAGACCCTGCCCGGCCGACCAGGTCCAGATCCCGGCCTCCAACATCGCCATGGCCTGTGCCATCAGCGTCACCTCAAGGGGAGTGGTGACCTCAACCCCGGGAGTCTCATACCTTTCCATCACGCGCCTCGAAACCGGATCTGAATATCTGTCCAAGCAATCACACTCAATAAGTAACATTGGTGCTGGCGCCGAGCAACCGCGCCAGCATCGCTGGCCTCGCACCCCTCGCCCCCGGTGGTCCGCCATCAGCGGCCTGCCAGCCTCCAGCTACGAAGTGGAACCCGACGTCACGCCACCTTGCCCTGATAGCCTGCCATCAGGGCTTGCCAGTTCTCCGGCACGAAGTGGAAGCTGGTGTGCAGTTGCGACTCCTTGTTGAAGGAGCGCAGCAACCGCTCCAGGTTGGCCTGCTGCCAGTTGCCGGGGGAGCGGATGGCTCCTTTGTCGAAGTCGATCACCCACACCTTGCCCTCCTTGTCGAGCAGCAGGTTGTGGCTGTTGAGATCCGCATGATAGACCCCTGCATCGTGCAACTGGCGCACCGTTTTGCCTATCTTGTGCCACACCTCACCGGCGATCGGCCCCTGCTTGAGCAGGGCCACCAGATCCTTGGCGCCGCGAATACGCTCGATCAGGATGTCGGCCCGATAGAAGGGCCCCTGCTTGACCATGCGGGCCGCAAAGGGGCGCGGCACCGGCAGCCCCTGTTCACTCAGGGTCGCCAGCAGACGATATTCAGCCATGGCCCGGCTGCTCTCCACCCCTTCAAACCAGAACCGGTCACGCACCAGCTTGCCCACCATGCCGCCACGGTAGTAGTGACGCAGCACCAAGTGACGGGACTCATCCTTCACGAACCAGGTCACCCCGCGGCCGATGGAAGAGCCCACCACCTGGCGATGGGTCTGCCACCAGACAGGATCGAACAAGGCAGGGGAAGGATCGCGGAAGACTCCGTCGGCATACCAGCAGACCTGGTTGTGGGTGGTGTGTGTCAGCATGATGAGAATTCCGGTCGATAGTGGGTGCAGGGCATCCATTCAGAAAGCCGTGCCGGTCGGGCAACCGGCGCAATTTTACAATCCACAGGGGAGTTTGCATAATGCCATCCATCCATTTTGCCATCGTTGCGCCACATCATGCCGCTGTTCCAAACGCCGCCCTCCTCCATCTGCATCCTGCGGCTCTCCGCCATCGGAGATTGCTGCCACGCGCTGGCGCTGGTGCGCGTCATCCAGCGGGAGTGGCCCCAGACCCGCATCACCTGGATCACCGGCAAGATTGAGGCGACCCTGTTCGCCGATCTGCCGGGGGTCGAGGTCATTCCCTTCGACAAGAGCAAGGGGTGGCGCGGCTATCGCGATCTCTGGCAGACCCTCAAGGGGCGCAGGTTCGATGCCCTGCTCCACCTGCAGGCCGCCATGCGCGCCAGCATCGCCACCCTCGGCATCAAGGCCAAGGTCAAACTCGGGTTTGATCGGGAGCGCGCCAGCGACGGTCAGTGGTTGTTCACCAACCATCGGGTCCCCTCACCCGCCTCCCCCCACGTGCTGGACGGCTTTCTCGCCTTCGCCAAAGAGCTCGGGATAAAAGATCTGACCCCGGACTGGCAACTGCCCATCAGCGCCGAGCACCAGACCTGGGCCCGGGAGAAGGTGGGTGGTAAGCCGACCCTGCTCATCTGCGCCGCTGCCAGCAAGGCATTCAAGAATTGGACTGCCGCCGGCTACGCCGCGCTGGCGGATCACGCCGCAGACAAGGGCTTTCAGGTCTATCTGTGCGGCGGACCGGCCAGGCTGGAGCGGGATCTCGCCGCCGAGATCCAGCGCCTCAGCCAGAGCAAGCCGGAAGATTTGGTGGGGCAGACCAGCCTCAAGCAATTGCTGGCGCTGATTGGCGAGGCGAGCCTGGTGCTGGCCCCGGATACCGGCCCGGCCCACATGGCCACCCTGGTGGGGACACCCGTGATCGGCCTCTACGCCCACCACAACCCCGCCCGTACCGGCCCCTATCTGTGCCGGGATTATCTGGTCAGCGTCTATCAGGAACTGATTGAGCAGGAGACCGGCAAGCCGCTGGCCGAGCTCGGCTGGCGCACCCGCCTCAAGGATCCGGACGCCATGGCCAAGATAAGCCGCGAGCGGGTCATCGCCGCCTTCGACCGCCTCTGTACCGACAAGCATCTTCTACCGACCCAGGGCAACTCGGAAATTCCGAGCCCTGGCGCAGGGATAATCTGATGGCCCGGCCCCGGCTCCGTGGGCAGAATGGCCCTCTATGCGGGTAACGCCCGCACAGCAAGCTACGGATATTTTGATCGGCTGGAATATGATTCCGGCCGTTTTTTTATCCGCCCCCATCTGCTAACATTCGCCGCCTTTACATCCTCCTGACTCTGATTCCTCCGCGCATTGCGAGCAACCGTCTCCCTTATCGGGCACAAGACGGCGGCCTCTGCTACAACCAAAGCGCGGATCATCGCTTAAAGGTACAGACATGGCGCAACAAGGCACTCTCTATATCATCTCTTCCCCGAGCGGGGCCGGTAAGTCCAGCCTGCTCAATGCCTTGCTGACCCAGCACAACGCCGCCGGCAAGATGCAGCTATCGGTTTCCCACACCACCCGCGCCACCCGTCCCGGTGAAGAGCACGGGGTGCACTACCACTTCGTCAAGGTGGAAGAGTTCAAGGCGCTGATCGAGCGCGGTGACTTTCTGGAGTGGGCAGAAGTCTTCGGCAACTACTACGGCACTTCCCGCGCCGCCATCGAGGCCTGTCTGGCGCAGGGCATCGACGTCTTCCTCGACATCGACTGGCAGGGTGCCCGCCAGATCCGCGAACTGATGCCGACCAAGTCCATCTTCATCCTGCCCCCCAGCCGCGAGGAGCTGGAGCGCCGCCTGATCGGCCGCGGCCAGGACAGCGCCGAGGTGATCAAGGGCCGGATGGAGAAAGCCATTGCCGAAATGGTGCACTACGACGAGTATGACTATGTCATCATCAATGAAGACTTTGATCAGGCACTGTTCCAGCTCAGGGCCGTCATAGAGTGCCAGCGCCTGGAAATGCGTCAGCAACAGCAGGCCCAGCAAAACTTGCTGAAACAGCTACTGGCAGAGTAAGCCAAAAACAAGTAAACTTTTGCGTCATTTTTAAACACCGCTTTTTCAATCACAGAAAGCCCAAACACTGGAGTCCCGCATGGCCCGCGTTACTGTAGAAGATGCTGTAAAACAGGTAGGTAACCGTTTTGACCTGGTGCTGGTCGCCGCGCGCCGCGCTCGTCAAATCGCGGTACAAGGCAAGGATCCCCTGGTCGACGAAGAGAACGACAAGCCGACCGTGATCGCCCTGCGCGAGATCGAACTGGGTCTGGTCAACAACCAGGTGATGGATACTCAGGACCGCTACGAGCAGCAAGAGCAGGAAGCCGCCGAGCTGGCTGCCGTTGCTGCCATCGCAGAAGGTCGCGGCTAAGTCAGTCGCTTCCCATAGTCGGCGCCCGCCCGGGTGCCGGCTGTTCTCCCCATTTACAACCGCTCGAAAACCTCGCAAACTCGAGGGCATACCCTCAATTTCACGGATTGCCGTTTAACCGCTGCGGGGACTGTCTTGTATTTATTTGAAAATCTTAAAGAAATAGCCAGTTCCTACCTGCCACCCGAGCAGGTTGAGAAGCTCAGGCAAGCCTATGTGGTAGCCCGTGATGCTCACCAGGGACAGATGCGTTCCAGTGGTGAACCCTACATCACCCACCCCGTTGCCGTGGCCCGCATCCTGGGCGACATGCGCCTCGATCATGAGACTCTGATGGCTGCCGTGCTGCACGACGTCATCGAAGATACCCCGGTCACCAAGGACGACCTGGCCGAGCTGTTTGGCAACGCGGTCGCCGAACTGGTGTCCGGCGTCTCCAAGCTCGACAAGCTCAAATTCCGCGATCGCAAGGAAGCCCAGGTCGAGAACTTCCGCAAGATGATGATGGCCATGACCCAGGACATCCGGGTCATCCTGATCAAGCTGGCCGACCGCACTCACAACATGCGTACCCTCGGCTCCTTGCGACCGGACAAGCGCCGCCGCATCGCCCGGGAAACCCTCGAGATTTTCGCCCCCATCGCCAACCGCCTCGGTATTCACACCATGAAGAACGAGCTGGAAGAGCTCGGTTTCGAGGCGCTCTACCCCATGCGCTCCCGGGTACTGCGGGAATCGGTGCGCCGCGCCCGTGGCAACCGGCGCGAGATCATCGACTCCATCCAGAGCGAGATTGAGGGGCGTCTGCGGGAAGCCGGTATCGATGCCCAGGTGAGCGGACGCGAGAAGAACCTGTTCTCCATCTACAACAAGATGGAGAAGAAAGAACTGCAATTCCACGAAGTGATGGATATCTATGCTTTCAGAGTGAGAGTGAAAGACATAGACACCTGCTACCGGGTGCTTGGGCAGATGCACAGCCTCTACAAGCCGCGCCCCGGTCGCTTCAAGGATTACATCGCCATCCCCAAGACCAACGGCTACCAGTCCCTGCACACCTCCCTGGTGGGGCCCCACGGGGTACCGGTGGAGGTGCAGATCCGCACCGAGTTCATGGACCAGATGGCTGACAAGGGCGTCGCCGCCCACTGGGCCTACAAGCAGGATGGGGACAGCTCGGGTACCACGGCCCAGATCCGCGCCCAGCGCTGGATGCAGAGCCTGCTGGAGCTGCAACAGAGCGCCGGCAGCTCCTTCGAGTTCATCGAGGGGGTCAAGACCGACCTCTTCCCCGACGAGATCTACGTCTTCACACCGGAGGGCCGCATCATGGAGCTGCCCGCCGGCGCCACCCCGGTGGACTTCGCCTACACGGTGCACACCGACATCGGTCATGCCTGCGTCGGTTCGCGGGTCGACCGCCACCCCTATCCGCTGAGCAGCCCGCTGCACTCCGGTCAGACGGTGGAGATCATCACGGCCCCCGGCGCCCGCCCGAACGCGGCCTGGCTCAACTTCGTGGTGACCACCAAGGCGCGCTCCAAGATCCGTCAGTTCCTGAAGAACCTGCGCACCGAAGAGTCTGTGGTGCTGGGTCGTCGCCTACTCAACCATGCGCTGGGCGCCAAGAACATCGAAGACATCCCGGAAGCCCGCGTCAAGCAGGTGCTGGCCGACACCAAACACGAGAACCTGCAGGGGCTGCTGGCCGACGTGGGCCTTGGCAACGCCATGAGCGTCATGGTGGCCCGCCGCATGCTGGGGGATGAGCTGCCGCCGGAAGAGCAGCCCAAATCCACCAGCAAGAAGATGCCGATCAAGGGGGCCGACGGCATGCTGGTCACCTTCGCCAACTGCTGCCGCCCCATCCCGGGGGACGCCATCATCGCCCACATCAGCCCGGGCAAGGGACTGGTGATCCACCAGGAGTCCTGCCGCAACATCAAGGGCTACAGCCGCGAACCGGACAAATACCTGCCGGTGCAGTGGGAGGTGGACAAGGAGCAAGAGCAGGAATTCCGCACCGGCATCAGCATCGAGATCGTCAACCACCAGGGCGCCCTGGCGGAGCTGGCCAACGTGATTGCCGCCACCGGCGCCAACATCCACGCCATCAGCACCGAGGAGAAAGATGGCCGGGTCTATGTGGTCACCCTGCTCATCACCACCAAGAGCCGGATCCACCTCGCCAACATCATGCGCAAGATCCGGGTCATGCCCAACGTGCTCAGGGTGAGCCGACAGAAAAACTGAACACAGGCGGCGCAAGCCGCCTGCTGCTTTTCAAGAGATACCCAGGGCCCCATGCCGCAGGCCACCAGCCTTGTTGCATACACCGGCCTCACGACATAGAAACCGACATGACTCCTGAACGCTTCAAACGCATTTCCGACATGCTGGCCCAGCGCCAGCTCGACCTGACCGTCTGCATGGAAGAGGTTCATAAACCTCACAACCTGGCCGCCATCGTGCGCACTGCCGATGCCATCGGCATCCACCGGGTGCATGCGGTCTGGCCCAAGAGCTGGATCCACAAGCGCAAGGGCACCGCCCGCGGCAGCCAGAACTGGGTGGACGTGAAGCTGCACCCGGACATCGGCAGTGCCGTGACCGAACTCAAGGCTTCCGGCATGCAGATCCTGGCGACCCACCTCTCCGACAGCTCCGTGGACTTTCGCGCCATCGACTACACCAGACCCACCGCCATCCTGGTGGGCCAGGAGAAGCACGGCATCGGCGAAGAGGCGCTGGCCCTGGCCGATCACCATATCGTCATCCCCATGGTGGGCATGGTGCAGTCCCTCAACGTCTCGGTGGCCGCCGCCGCCATCCTCTACGAGGCCCAGCGCCAGCGCGAGCTGGCCGGCTGCTATCAGCGCGGCTGTCCACTCAGCCTGGAAGAGCAGAACACCATCTTGTTCGAGGGGGGCTATCCCGTCTATGCCCAGCTCTGCAAGGAGAAAGAGATGCCCTACCCCCAGCTCGGTCCGGCCGGCGAGATCATGGCGGACGAACGCTGGTGGCAGCAGATGCAGCTGACCCGCAAGGGCTGGGCCGCCCAGCAATCGGATGATCCTTCGGAAGAGTACACTGATGAAGCTTAACCACCTGCCCCTGCTGGCCCTGACCCTGTTTTCTGCCGGAGCCCTTGCCGTGAGCAATCCTTACCAGCTGACCACTGAAGCCGACATCCCCGCCCTCTATCAGCAGACCCTGCCCGACTTCTGGCGCCAGCATGCCGTCGAGGGGGAGTTCAAGGGCAAGGACGGGGTCACCCTCCGCTATGCCGCCCTGCGCCAACCCAAGATCGATCGCGCCATCCTCATCGTCAACGGCCGGGTCGAGAGCTACCTCAAGTATCAGGAGCTGGCCTGGGATCTCTGGTGCCAGGGTTACAGCCTCTACCTCATCGATCATCGCGGCCAGGGAATGTCAGACCGCATGCTGGCCGACAAAGAGAAGGGGTATGTCGACCAGTTCGACGACTATGTCGCCGATCTCAAACAGTTTCATGACGAAGTGATTGTACCGGACAAGCCTGCCAAGCTGTTCCTGCTGGCCCACTCCATGGGGGGGGCCATCTCGGCCCGCTATCTGGAACGCTGGCCGAACGACATCCAGGCGGCGGTGCTCTCCTCCCCCATGATGGGCATCAACCTCGGCGGCCTGCCCAAGTGGCTGGCCAAGGGGTTGGCGGCCACCATCGGCACGGTCGGCGGCTGGGTGGGCGAGCCCCCCTACGGCCCGGGTCAGGGACCCTATGAGGATCACGGCTTTGCCGACAACGAGCTGACCCACAGCACGGTGCGTTATCAGGCCTTCCGCCAGATCTACGAGCAGCATCCCCAGGTCAGGCTGGGGGGCGCCACCGCCCACTGGATCCATCAGGCCATCACAGGATCGGACGCGGCCGTAGCCGACGCCGGCGCCATCAAGACGCCGCTGCTGCTGCTGCAGGCCGGCGAGGACAGCGTGGTGGACAACGCCGCCCAGGAGGCCTTCTGCGCCAAGGCCCAATGTGAAGGGAGCAAGCCGCTGCGCATCGAAGGGGCCTGGCACGAGCTCTTCATCGAGGCGGATCCCCAGCGCCAGGCCGCGCTCAATGCAACCCTGGCCTTCTTCGCACGCTACTGACGCGACCAGAAGGGGCTGGTTATTTTTTGGATCCCTAAATAAAGGTTCATCGCGGCTTTCCGGGGAAGGCCGCCTTGATTTTCAGAAAAAAGTATTCTGAGTCCCTAAATCCATATGCCATGCGCTTTATCACTTTGATCTTGTTGTTCACCCCTTCCAGCACACTCGTGTGCATCGGGTAGTTTGC
>NZ_JALIHH010000075.1:0-24880 GCF_022869435.1 Aeromonas sp. LsrichE-8G | reverse complement strand
GCTAAGAAGTTGCTTGAGGTACTGGGTTGCATTGATAATAGTCATGGCTTCGGGCGTGTCGGTTTTTTTTGCGATTAAATCAGATCACAAACGAAGCCTTTTTTCTATCTATTTCAATTGGTTGTAGCTAAAGATCCTGTACATGTACCACGCCTACCTCTCGTGGCTGCACCAGACCGACGAGAAGAGCATAGAGCGCAAGCGTGAAGAGGCCGACCTGCTGTTTCGCCGGGTCGGCATCACCTTCAACGTCTACGGGGATGGGGACGGCGCCGAGCGCCTCATCCCGTTCGACAGCATTCCCCGCATCATTCCCGCCCGGGAGTGGCAACATCTGGACAAGGGGATCCGCCAGCGCGTCACCGCCCTCAATGCCTTTCTGCACGACATCTATCACGATCAGCGCATCCTGAAGGCGGGAGTGATCCCGGCCGCCCAGATCCTCACCAATGCCCAGTACCAGCCCTGCATGCAGGGGGTCGACCTGCACCGGGACACCTATGTCCACATCACCGGGGTCGACATCATCCGCAACCACGACGGTGAGTACTATGTGCTGGAGGACAACCTGCGCACCCCCTCCGGGGTCTCCTACATGCTGGAGAACCGCAAGATGATGATGCGCCTCTTCCCGGAGCTGTTTCACAACCAGCCCATCGCGCCGGTGGAGCGCTACCCGGCCCTGTTGCTGCAGACCCTGCGCGAGAGCAGCCCGGTGGACAACCCCTGCGTGGTGGTGATGACTCCAGGACGCTTCAACAGCGCCTACTTCGAGCACAGCTTCCTCGCCCAGCAGATGGGGGTGGAGCTGGTGGAGAGCGCGGATCTGGTGGTCAAGGATGGTCAGGTGCTGATGCGCACCACCACTGGGCTGAAAAGGGTGGATGTCATCTATCGCCGCATCGACGACGACTTCCTGGACCCCCTCGCCTTCAACCCGGACTCCCTCATCGGCGTGCCGGGCCTGCTCTCTGTCTACCGCGCCGGCGGCGTGGTGCTGGCCAATGCCATCGGCACCGGGGTGGCGGATGACAAGTCCATCTACCCCTATGTGCCGGAGATGATCCGCTTCTATCTGGGGGAAGATCCCATTCTCAACAACGTGCCCACCTGGCAGTGCCGCGAGCCGGCTGCCCTCTCCCACGTGCTGGCCAATCTGGAGGAGCTGGTGGTCAAGGAGGTCCATGGCGCCGGCGGCTACGGCATGCTTATAGGCCCCTGCGCCAGTCGCGAGGAGCTGGCCCGTTTTCGCGAGCTGCTCAAGGCTCGGCCGGACAACTACATCGCACAGCCGACCCTCTCCCTCTCCACCTGCCCGACTTTCGTCGACGCCGGCATCGCCCCCCGCCACATCGACCTTCGCCCCTTCGTCCTCACGGGGCAGGAGCTGCGCCTAGTACCGGGCGGCCTGACCCGGGTCGCCCTCACCGAAGGCTCCCTGGTGGTCAACTCCTCCCAGGGCGGTGGCACCAAGGACACCTGGGTCATGGAGGGCAGCCCATGCTGAGCCGCACCGCAAGCGAACTTTACTGGATGTCCCGCCACCTGGAGCGGGCGGAGAACACGGCGCGCATGCTGGACGTCACCCAGACCATGTCGCTGATGCCCTCCATCGACGCCGATCACAGCGAGCTGGTGGCGCCTCTCACCATCAGTGGCACCCACGAGCCCTTCCTGGCCCGCTACGGCCAGGTGAACATGGAGAACCTGCTGCAATTCTTCTGCTTCGACGAGGAGAACCCGAGCAGCATCTTCAGCTGTCTGCGCATGGCCAGGGACAACGCCCACGCGGTGCGGGGCAAGATCCCCGGTGAGGTGTGGGAGAGCATCAACGCCGCCTGGATAGAGATCCGTCGGCGGCGCCAGGCGGGGCTGTCCAGCGGTCAGGCACAGGAGTTCTTCGACTGGATCAAGGAGCGCTCCCACCAGTTTCGCGGCGCCACCTATGGCACCATCATGCGCGGTGACGTGCTCTGGTTCCTGCGCCTTGGCACCTTCATCGAGCGGGCCGACAACACGGCGCGCATCCTGACCGTGAAGTATCAGGTGATCCGGGAGGACGAGGACAGCGTGCGCGAGTTCTACCGCTGGAACGCCCTGTTGCGGTCAGTGGGCGCTTACGAGGCCCACCAGACCCTCTACAAGACGCTCTCCCATGCCTCCATCGCCGAGCTGCTGCTCCTGCGCAATGAAGTGCCGCGCTCCCTGCGGGCCTGCCTCGACGAGATGGAGCACATCCTGGCCCAGATCGAGGGCAACGCCGGTCAGACGCCCCGGCGTCTCACCACCATACTCAACGCCCATCTGACCTATGGCGCCATCGACGATGTCTTTGCCCTCGGCATGCAGGCGTACCTGAGGGATTTCCTCAGCGACATCGGCGCCATCGGCCAGAGCATCCACGCCGCCTACCTGGAGGTATTATGAGACTCATCATCGATCACCAGACCCGCTACCACTATGCCGACGTGGTGCGCCGCAGCACCCAGTACCTGCGCCTGACCCCCCACAGCACGGCCCGCCAGCAGATCCTCTCCTGGGAGCTGGAGCTGCCGGGGGAGGCCACCTGCACCACGGACGGTTACGGCAATATACTGCACGTGCTGAGCCTGGAGTCCCCCCACGAGGGGATCCTGATCCGCGCCCACGGGGAGGTGGAGATCCGCGACGACGCCCCGGAGGATGAAGAGAGCTCTCTCATCTCCCCCCTGAGCTACCTGAGGCCCACCGCCCTCACCCGCCCGACCCCGGCCCTGCAGGATCTCGCGAAGGCCTGCCTGCCAGAGGAGCCGACCCTGGCCGACTTGCAGAGCCTGATGGCACGCATCCTGGTGCTGATGCCCTATCAGCCCGGCAGCACGGACGCCACCTTCAGCGCCGACGAGGCCCTCGCCTCGGGCAGCGGCGTCTGTCAGGACCACACCCATGTCTTCCTGACCTGCTGCCGCCACGCCGGCCTGCCGGCCCGGTACGTGAGCGGTTACCTCTACAGCCAGGACAACAGCCACGTGGCGATGCACGCCTGGGCCGAGGTGTGGATCGAAGCGCGCTGGCACACCTTCGACGTCACCAACCTCACCAGCTCCACCAGCGAGCACCTCAAGCTCGCGGTCGGCATGGATTATCTGGATGCCTGTCCGGTGCGCGGCGTGCGCTATGGCGGCGGGTGCGAACAGTTGCAGAGCCAGGCGCAGGTGACCCGCCTGGATGGACAGCAGCAATGAGAGCCGGGATCTCGGCCGCGGGGGCCTGCCCATGACCTATTGCGTTGCCATGTGCCTGCAAGACGGCATGGTGTTTGCGTCCGATTCGCGCACCAATGCGGGGGTGGATCACATCGCCACCTTCCGCAAGCTGCACCTCTTCACCGGGGAAGACAGGGTGCTGGTGCTGCAAAGCGCGGGCAATCTGGCCACCACCCAGAGCGTCATCAGCCTGCTGACGGAGGGGCAGGAGCTCCTTGCCCTCCCCAGCCTCTACGAGGCTGCCGCCCTCATCGGCCAGACCATACGCACCGTCATCAGCCGGGATGGGGGTCAGCAGCAGGGCCATATCAACTTCGGCTGCAACATGCTGCTGGGGGGGCAGATCCGGGGGGAGCGCCACCGCCTTTTCCACATCTATCCGGAGGGCAACTTCATCGAGGCGAGCGCCGACACCCCCTACTTCCAGATTGGTGAGAGCAAGTACGGCAAACCCATCCTCGATCGCATCATCCACCATGAGACGCCGCTTCAGACCGCCCTGCAGTGCGCCCTCATCTCCATCGACTCGACCCTGCGCAGCAATCTGTCGGTGGGCTTGCCCCTGGACGCCCTGGTTTATGCCGAGGGAAGCTTCTCGGCGGCACACCTGCACCGCATCACCGAACAGAACCCCCACTTCGTGGCGCTGCGAAAGGCCTGGGGCGAGGGGTTGCAACAGTTGTTCCAGGGTCTTCCCACCTTCCCCCTCTAGGCCGGGCGGGAGGCGCCAAGGCGCTTTCCCGCTCCTTTCTTTCCGGATATTCTGGCTGCCTTCCTTTTCGATGGAGTTTCCCATGCGCCGCTTCAACGTCATGCTCAACGGCAGCCGATTGATGATGTTCCCCTTCTATGTCTGCATCCTGATCTGTGTCGCCCTCCTGATGGTGAAGTTCGCCATGCAGCTCTATGTGCTGTGCCGCGACATCATCGACATCCACTACCTGGATCTCATCACTGGGGTACTCACCCTGGTGGACTTCGTGCTGGTGGCCCAGATGCTGATCCTGGTGGCCATCTGCGGCTATGTGCAGTTCATCAAGACCCCGGAGCAGCGGGCGGCCCTGGGCGACAACTGGCTCAGCAAGATCAACTTCGCGTCCCTCAAGCTCATCGTCATCAACTCCCTGGTCACCATCGCAGGCATCGAGGTGCTCAAGGCCTTTCTCGACGACGGCACCGGCAACGAGACTGAGATGAAGTGGTCGGTCATCGTGTTTCTGGCCTTCTCCACCGCGGCGCTTATCTATGCGGTGACCGAGCGGCTGGCGGATCACAAATAGGGCCCCATTTCATTCAGGATCTATTCATCAAGGGTCGAATTGATAACTCTTTTCATTACCCTTCCCCCATTGTAAACTTGCCCGCCCCGGGTTGAAGCGCCCGGGTGCTGGAGCACCCATGACGAGTCTTTCCCTCTCACCGCGACAATGCTGGCAATGGCTGGCCTACCACCATCAGGCGGCCGAGGGCGCCCTCTACCTGATGTTCTTCTCCGGCCTGCTGCTGTGGGAACCCCTGACCCCGGTCTGGTCCCTGGCACGCTGGAACCTGTTTTTGCACGTTGCCCTCTCGCTCACCCTGTTCCCCTTGCTGTTTGGCGCCTTCTGGCTCTCCCATCGCAACCTGCTGCGCAAGAGCCGCAAGCCTTTCCTGCGCACCACGGGGCGCATCATCGAAGCCTTGCTGCTGGTGTGCCTCGCCAGCGGGTTGCTGTTGGTGCTGCACGGCACCCCGGGCGATGGCATGGGCAACCTTGCCAGCTGGGCCCACTGGCTGAGCGCGCTCGCGTTGACTCCTCTGGTGCTGCGCCACGCCTGGCGCTGGACCATCTTGACATGGCGCACCTGATCTTATGTTGAAGTTGTTGTTATCCCTGATGTTCGCCGCCCTGTTGCTGGGGACCGCCTCGGCCCAGGAGATGGGCGCCGCCATGATTGCCTATGACGAGGGGAGCGCCCCGCGCCTCGTCACCGCCAACCAGAGTGCCGGCTCCGTCACCCTGCTTGAGCGTGATAGCGGCAAGCGGCTCAAGGAGGTGCAGCTGGGAGGCGATCTGCGCCAGCTGGCCCGCGCAGACGACGGCACCCTGCTGGTCACCGATTACAGCGGCGATCGCCTGCTGCTCTTGGAGGATGATCTCACCCTGGACAAGGCGATCCCCACCGGCCATAGACCCTATGGCGTTATCTTCGATCCCAAGCGTCAGTGGTTCTGGGTCACGCTGTTCGAGGGAGGGCGCCTTCAGGCTTATGACAGGGCGGGCAACCTCCAGCTGGATGCAAAAACCGCCGAGACTCCCCGCGGGCTGGCATTGACCAACGACGATCGCCTGCTGCTCACCCACGCCATGACAGGCCAGCTCGCCATCTATGATCTCGCCAAACTTGAGAAGGGCGCTACCCTCCCCAAGCCCAAGCTCATCACCCTGGCGGAAACCCACAGCGATACCCCGAGCGACTCCCAGGGCTTGCCGCGCCTGCTGGACGGCATCGCCCTCTCCCCCGATGGCAGCGAAGCCTGGCTGCCCCATGTGCTCTGGAGCTTCGACCACCCCTTCCAGTTTCAGAGCACCGTCTTCCCGGCGGTCTCCATCATCGATCTCGATGAAGAGAAGGAGCGGGTCGATGAAAGAAAACAGCTCTTCTTGCAGATCAACCTGCCCAGTGTCGGCAACCGCAGCCAGATCGTCTCCAACCCGTTCGCGGCGCGCTTCGCCGCCGATGGCAAGCGGGTCTACCTGACCCTGGCGGGTTCCGAAGACTTGCTGGTGTTCGACCTGTCGCGCAGCGGCAAGCAGAACAGCAACCGCCACCGCCGCAAGAAGTTTCAGGGGGGCGCCAAGGCGACCCAGCTCTTGCGTCACCTGCCGGGCCAGAATCCGCGCGATCTGCTGATCGATGGCGACCACATCCTGGTCCACAACGTCATGGGGCAGGATCTCACCCGTCTCAATAGCGGCGGCAGCGGCCCGTTTGCCCGGGTCACCGTCGATGTGCCCCACTTCGCCAAGCTGGTAGAGACCGATCCCCGCCCCAAAGCCCTCAAGCGCGGTGAACGATTGTTCAACCTGGGTAATACTGCCGCCAACAGTCGCTTCCCCATGGCGGGGGACAACTGGATGAGCTGCAACTCCTGCCATCTGGACGGGTTCAACTTCACCAACCGCTATCTGATGGCGGCCCATCGCCAGCAGAGCGGTGACAACGCCATCAACGGCCACGCCAACCTCGCCAACATGGTGGCGGGGGACTTTATCGGCGAATACCTGCGCATGACCCAGCAGACCCAGGGCGGCATGGGTCATGACACCCGCGATGGGGCCGAAGCGGTCGACCCCGCGAGGCCCCAGCCCGAGGTGCAGGCGATGATGGAGGATCTGCACGCCTTCGTGACCAGTGACGGCAACCTCCCCTATCTGGCCAACTGGCTTAGGCTCGATGCCCCGCGCAGGGATCCTGCCAAGGCGCCGACCACTCATCCGAAGGAGTGGCTCAACTCCGCCTCCTGCCAGAACTGCCACCAACAGGCGTTCAAGGACTGGAGCGAGAGCAACCACCGGCTGATGGGCAACTCCCACCCCTACTACAAGGTGGTGCAGGCGCTGGCCCGCGAAACCGAAGGGGAGGCCTTCGGCCAGTGGTGCCAGGGCTGTCACATGCCTCAGCAGGTGCTGAACGGCCAACAGGATCTGCCCAAGGGCTCTCACATGTTCGAGCAGGGCGGTGCTTCGCTCATTGCGGCCCACCAGAAAGGCGAGCCCGTGGTGGAGGAAGGGACTGGCTGTGTGCTCTGTCATCGCATCACCAAGCTCGAGGATGCCGGCGGCAACAGCGCCTTTACGGTCAATTTGAAAGACCGCGAGAGCTATGTGTTCGAGGATACCCCGGGGGGCAGCCTCCAGCACTGGCTGGCAGAGCGGCAGATCAACGCCCGCCCCGCCATGCACAAGGCCTCCTACCAGAAGGATTTCTACCGGGACGCGGCCCTGTGCAAGTCGTGCCACAACGAGTTCGCCCCCGGCACCGGCGCCAATATCGTCAACACCTGGGATGAGTGGGAAAAATCCAGCTTCGCCAAAGCCGAAGATCCTGCCAAACGGCGCACCTGCATCGACTGCCACATGAACCCTACACCTGGCAACGGCGGCGCGCCGGTGGCGGGCCAGTCCACCGAAAACGGCACCGTGAAAGAGCGGCTCTATCGCCACAACTTTACCGGCGCCCAGCATCAGCTGGTGGGGCTGAGGAGTGCAACCCTTGAGCAGGAGAGCCTGGCGCTCTTGCGCTCCAGCGCCACCCTCTCGGCCCGCATTGAAAACCAGAGCGGCCAACCCGCACTGGTGGTGAGAGTCGCCAACACCGGCGCCGGCCACGCCCTGCCCACCGGGGTCGCCGATTTCCGTGAACTCTGGCTGGAGCTGACCGTTACCGACGCCAGCGGCAAGCTGGTGCTTGAAAGCGGCCAGCCGGTGAACGGCGCCGTCCCTGAGGATGCGCGGCTGTTCAGAAAAGTGTTCGGCGATGCCGAGGGCAAGCCGGTGGGGCTCAAGTTCTGGCGCTATGCCAAGCTCCTTGAAGACACCCGCATCCCGGCCGATGGCTGGCGCGATGAAACCTGGCCGCTGCCGGCGGACGCTCAGGGGCCCTTCAAGGCCGATATCAGACTCAATTTCCGCACCTACCCCAAGTGGGTCAATGATGCGGTGCGCGCCGCCGAGCCGAGCTTGCCGGAGCCCCCCATAGTGCTACTCAATCGGCTGCAACTGACCCTGCAGCCCCTCCCCGTTACGCCCGATACGGAGCCTCAATCCTGATGTTCGCAAGTTTTCTCATTACCCTGCGCGAGGGGCTGGAAGCCTTCCTGCTGGTCGGCATCTGCCTCTCCTACCTCGCCAAGCTGGGGGCAAGCCGCTACAACAAGTTCATCTATCTGGGGGTGGGGCTGGGTCTTATCGCCTCCCTCGTCGTCGCCTTCCTGTTCCAGGTGGTGGTGAGCCAGTTCGAGAGCGAGCGCTATAACCATTTGCTGATGGCGGGGATCCTGATGTTCGCCACCCTGGTGCTCACCTATATGGCTATCTGGATGCAAAAACAGGCCAAATCCCAGGTGGGGGCCATGACGGCGCGCATCGATGCCGCCATCGACGGTGGCAACCTGTTTGGTCTGGTGCTGCTCGCCTTCCTGGCTGTGATGCGCGAAGGCTTTGAAACCGTGCTCTTCTTCTCGGCCCTGGTCTACTCCGGGCAAGGGGTGGATCTGCACCAGGGGCTGATGGGGGCGCTGGCCGGACTGCTGGTCTCTGTGGTGCTGGTGTGGGGGCTGCTGCGCTCCACCCGCAAGGTGGCGCTGGCCCCCTTCTTCCGCTGGACCGGCCTGCTCATCATCATCATCGCCGCAGGCTTGCTCTCGTCCGCCGTCAACATGTTGCAGGCAGCGGACGTCATCACCTTCTGGGCAACTCCGGTCTTCAACATCAGCCACATCCTCGACGATCAGGGGGTATTCGGCACCTTCCTGCGCGCCCTGTTTGGCTACAACGCCTCACCGGCCGGCCTGCAGTTGCTGACCTGGGCCAGCTACCTCATGATCTTTGTCACCCTCTGGCATCGCAGCTATCGCCCCCAGGGGAGCGCTGCCCCGACCAAGGGCTGAGCCCGGGAATCACACTCTGTTCGGGAGCCGCGCACAGGCGCGCTCCCCCAGCTATCACGCCGTTTCGGAACACTCATGAACGACAACAACAAGAAGCACATTGCGGTGCTGGGCGCCGGCCCCGCCGGCCTGATGGCCGCCTGGCGCCTGCGCCAGGCCGGTTTTGCGGTCACCCTGTTCGAACAGGAGCCGGTCGTGGGCGGCATGTGCGCCACCCAGACCTTCAAGGGGCGCGACGGCGAGTATCGCTTCGACTACGGCGGCCACCGCTTCATCACCAAGAACCCCGAGCTGCTCGCCTTTATCGACGAGCTGATGGGGGACGACCTGCTCCACGCCGAGCGAAAGAGCGTGATCCGCTTTGGCGGGCGTACCTATGACTACCCCTTGAACCTGCCCAACCTGCTCAAGACGGCGCCGCTCGCCCTGATGGCCGGTGCGGTGAAGGATCTGCTGCTGTTGCCCTTTGCCAAGAAGCCCACCGATTTTGCCAAGGCGAGCTTTGCCGAGTGGATCCAGAGCCACTTTGGTCGCACCCTCTACCGCCAGTTCTTCGAGGGCTACACCGGCAAGTTGTGGGGCATCAACCCGGACAAGCTCTCCGCCGACTGGGCCGGCCAGCGCATCAGCCTGATCGATCTCAAAGACGTGGCACGCCGCCTGCTGCCAAGGCGCAACGGCAGCATGTCGGTGCGCACCTATGCCCGCAAATATCGTTATCCCAAGTACGGCTTCGGCCAGATCTTCACCACCCTGGGGGAGCGGTTGGTGGCCGAAGGGGTTGAGCTGAAAACCGGCGCCACCATCACCCGCCTTGAGCAGACCGATGGCCGCATCGAACGGGTGTATTGGAAACAAGATCACGTTGAACAGAGCGAGCGCTTTGATCAGGTGATCTCCACCCTGCCGCTGCCGCTCACCTGCCAGCATCTGGGCTTGCCGTGCGATCTCCACTACCGGTCGCTTCGCTTCGTCAATATGCCCCTCAAACAGGAGAACCTGTCGGACAACACCTGGCAGTACCTCTCCGACCCCCATATTCTGGCGACCCGCCTGCAGGAGCCGCGCCGGCGCAGCCCCTTTATGGCGCCTCAGGGGCAAACATCCGTGATGCTGGAGATCCCCTGCAATCCGGGGGATGCCACCTGGCAGGCACCGCTCTCTGATCTGCGCGGTCGGGTCACCGCCGATCTCGCAAGCCTCGGCGTCGATACCCAGAAGCTCGGCGATGAGACTTTTGAAGCACGCAGCGAGTACGCCTATCCGCTGATGGATCTGGGTTATCAGGCCCGCCGCAACGAAGCCATCAAAGCGCTGATGCCCATCACCAACCTCATCATGACCGGCCGTCAGGGGACATTCCGCTACATCTTCACCGACACCGCCATGGAGATGGGGATGATGGCCGCCGACATGGTGATCGACGGGGTGGACAGACGTCACGCCATCTTCAATCATCGCAACGAAAATACCGTCATTGAAACCCAGAGCGTGGCCTGACCGCGCCATTGGCATAAGTAAGGAGAACAGGATGACCATCCGCCCGGGTTTACTTGCCCTCACCCTGCTGCTGACCCTGAGCGGTCAGGCGCAGGCTTACTCCTACGCCGCCGCCGGCAAGGAGCCGCTGATCGACGCTCGCGAGGCACTGCTGGGCACAGCCACTGACGGCAAGGATGCCAGCGCCACCTTGAGCGAGATTGCCGAGGAGCTGACCTATCTGGAACAGCACCACCAGGTGGAGCTGCAAACACCGCTGGCCGCCGCCATCAAGGCCAAAGACGCCGCAGCCACCGCCGCCCTGCTCAACCGGGCCTACAAGGCGGAGATCGAGCGCCGCCTCGAGGGGGCCAGCCAGAACCTTGGCGACTACCAGACCGCCAAGGTGCTGGTGGTCAAGAGCAAGCGCTTCCTCGACTTGATCCTCCCCTCCCTCGATGAAGGGGATCGCAAGGCCGCCGAACAGGCGCTGGCCAAGGTGCTCGATGCCATCGGCAACCCGGGAGTGTTCGGGGTGGGTGCCAAGCCCGCCGACGCCGCCGCCTTTGCCACAGCGGAAAAAGCGCTGATGGCCGTGCTGGCGCCGCTTTGATGACCTCTCATCGATGATGACGACCCCCCTCATCCCCACCCCTTCTCCCGCAAGGGGAGAAGGGGGGCGTCATCACGGCCGATTACGCTTCGCTAATCGACCCTACTTGCTGATCCTGCTGCAACTGGCCTGGCTTGGCTGGCTGCTGACCTTCCCCGTGGCGCTCGATTCCGACGATGCCCTCAACTTTGCCCACGGGGTGGTGCGCTTCAGCGTGCTGGAGTTCTCTCCCCACTTTCCAGGCTACCCCGCCTTTATCTGGCTGGCGCGGCTGATCAATCTGGCGGTGGACGAGCCGGCCCGCGCGGTGCAGGGGGCCAGCCTCTTGGGGAGCAGCTTGCTGGCGCCGCTCGCCGCCTCCCTCGCGGCCAGATTGTGGCAGCGGCCCAGCCTGCTGGTGCCGGTCTGGCTGCTGGTGCTGGCCCTGCCGCTCACCCCGACGCTCGCCCTCTCCGGCCTGTCCGACGGGCCGGCGCTGGCCGCCTGGCTGGGCGCGCTCCTGGCTTTGCAACAGCGCAAGATAGCGCTGGCGGGTCTGCTGTTGGGCCTTATGCTGGCGCTGCGTCCCTCCTACTTCGTGCTGGCCCTGCTGCCCCTTTGGCTGGGGATGGCGCAGCAGGGCACGCGCGTCAGGTTTGTGCTCCCCATCGCGCTGGTGGGGCTAGCCTGCCTGCTGTTTGTCTGGCAGGCCGATGGCTGGGCCTATTTCAGCGAGGGGCGGCGCTTTACCGACGGCCACTTTACCCTGTGGGGCAACACGGCGGCAGCCCACGGGTATCGACTGCTGAGCTGGGCGAATACCTTCAACGATCAGCTCACCCCGCTCTGGCCCCTCTTGATGGGGGCCTTGCTGGTACTGCCACTCTGGCTACGGTCAAAGGATCACAATCCAGCCCCCTCCGTGCTCTGGCCCCTCTACTGGCTCGTTCTGCTGCTCTGGACCCTGGTTGGCCAGAATCCGGACAATCCCCGTCATCTGGCCCCCATCACCCTGCTCGGCCTCGTGCTGCTGGCAGGCTGGCTGCCGCGCCGGGGCGAGCTGCCAGCCATGCTGGGAGCCCTGTTGCTGCTGCTCAGCACCCTCACCCCACCGGTGGCACCAGCCATGACCCGGGCCGCCAGACTGGCCGAACAAACGTGCCCGGGGCTGGTGACCCAGTGGGGAGTGAGGCTGCTTAGGGAAACCACAACCCTGCCCGTCACCGACGGCTGGTACCGGGGGGATGCCGCCCTTGCGCTCACCCAGGGGGCCTGCCGCCTCAGCCGCCGCCCCCTGGGGGCAGAGGCGCTACCAGGCCCTTATGACACCCTCTGGTTTTCCCCCCGCTTTCACGCCGAACCCGGCCTCTGGCTCGCCCTGCCCCGCTGAACCGGGCGCTTGCGAGGGCATCGCACGACTCGTCTACACTCACTGCGCATGGGCCTGGCAGGGAGAGGATGAATGAAGGGAGGCAAGGAGTGGGCACTGGTGCCCCTGATCCTGGCGCTGGCCTGCGCCCTGCTGATGCTGCCGCTCTGGTGGCAGGGGGGCAGCCAGGGACACGATCTGTTCCACCACCTGCTATCCGGCCACTACTTTGCCCGCCAGCTCTGGCAGGGGGAGCTCTATCCCCGCTGGCTGATGGCCATGAACGGCGGCTTCGGCAGCCCCACCTTCTTCTTCTATCCCCCGCTCCCCTACTACGTCAGCGCCCTCTTTGCCGGGCCCGGTGCCCACCCCCAGCAGGCCATCTACCCTTTACTTGGCAGCGCCACCCTGGCCCTGCTGCTCTCTGGGGTGTTTGCCTATCTGTGGCTGCGTGCCACCACGCCCCCTGGCCGGGCCCTGGCCGCCAGCCTGCTCTATCTGGCGCTGCCCTATCATGTCGCCATGGATCTCTATGCCCGCTTCGCCCTGGCGGAGTTCTGGGCCTTCGCCTGGGCTCCCCTTATCCTGCTGGGGCAGGATCTCGCCCACCGCGGACGACCTCAGGGGTTGCCCCTGCTGATCCTGGGGCTGGCGCTGCTGGCCTTCTCCCACCTCCCCAGCCTCTTGCTCATGATGGGGCTGGTCACCTTGCGCGCCTTCTGGTTCGCCAGACGCACCCGCACTCTGACGCCCTGCTGGCAAGCCCTCGGCGCCCAGGGCGTGGGGCTTTGCATGGCAGCCGCCCTGCTGCTGCCCGCCCTGGCGGATCAGGGGGCCATCTCCATGGAGCTGATGCGCGGCGGCATGTTCGACTACAGGCGCAACTTTCTCGACCGCCTGCCCAGCGCCTGGGAGGACTGGCGTTTTCGCGGTCACCTGGCGTGGCAGAGCATGCTGACCCTGGTCCTGCTGCTCATCGCCTGGGCCGCCGCCCGGGAGCCGCGCCACCCCGAGCTGCTGTGCTGGGGGGCGATCGGCGTCGTCGCCTTCCTGATGATGCTGCCCCCGAGCCAGCCTCTCTGGAGCCTGCTTCCCCCCTTGCAGCGGGTGCAGTTTCCCTGGCGGCTCAACCTGGTGCTCGCCCTTGCCACGGTCGCCGTGGTGGCGCTCGGCACCCAGCCCCATCGTCTCTGGCAGGGGCTCTGGTGGGGAGTATTTCTGCTGACCCTCCTCTCCACCCTGGCCTATGTACGTCACGCCCCCCTCACCCAGGCCCCCGAACGAGAGGCCATGGCATTCGAGTTCGACAGCAAGCGCAGTGCCCGGGAATACAGGCCAAGGCAGGTGCCGGGGGGCATGTTCGCCCCGACCCTGCTCGCCTGGAAGGAGGAGTTCCAGCCGCCTGTCAGCGCCGAACCGCCAGGCGCGAGCTGGAGCCTGACCCGCTGGCAACCCCGCGCCCTGGCGCTGGAGGTCAAGGCCCGGGTGCCGACCCGGCTGGTCCTGCACCAATACCATTACCCCGGCTGGGAGGCCCGCCTCGACGGGCACCTGGCGCTGACGGTGAGCGCCAATCGCCAGGGGTTGATGCAACTCTGGGTTCCGGCGGGCCACCACAGCCTCACCCTGACCCTGGCGGCGCGCTGGCCGGAGCGCACCGGCAATGCCCTCTCCCTGCTCGGATGGCTTGCCTGGCTCTGGCTGCTCTGGCGCCACACCAGACAAAAGGGCATCGGGCAGGATGCACCTGATCGCGCCCGCCAAAACTGATAGACTCAACACCTGCCTCTTAACCCGGCCCAGCCCACGACTCGGATACCCTATGCCCCAAGCCAGCTCCCTCTCCCCCCGTTTCCTCTTCATCCTGCTCGGCGCCCTGGCGGGCCTGACTCCGCTCGCGGTGGACATGTATCTGCCCGCCATTCCCGCCATCGCCCGGGATCTGGCTACCAGCATCGACGGCGCCCAGCTCACCATCAGCGCCTTCCTGGGGGGCTTTGCCATCGGCCAGCTCTTTTACGGGCCGCTCGCCGACAGCTTCGGCAGAAAGCCGGTGATCCTGGCGGGCCTGACGATGTTTGCCGTGGCCTCCGTGGGCTGCGCCATGGCGGACTCCCTGCCTGAGCTCCTCGCCTGGCGCATGTTGCAGGCAGCTGGCGGGGCGGCTGGCTCGGTGGTGGTCAACGCCCTGCTGCGAGACCTGTTCGAGAAGGATGCGTTTTCCCGCGCCATGTCCTTCGTCATCCTGGTGATGACCCTCGCCCCCCTGGTGGCCCCCGTGGTGGGGGGGTACATCAGTGCTCACAGCGACTGGCGGGTCATCTTCTGGCTGCTGGTGGCCATCAGCCTGCTCATCTGCCTGGTGATGCAGTGGAAGATTGAGGAAACCCTCAAACCCGAGCACAAGCAGCCCCTGCGACTCGGGCAGGTGCTTCGCAACTACTGGGGGGTGCTCTCCCACCGTGGTGCCATGGGCTATGTGCTGTGCGGCGCCCTGTCGAGCTCCGGCATGTTCGCCTTCCTGAGCGCATCCCCCTATGTCTACATCGAGTATTTCAAGGTGCCGACCGAGCACTACGGCTGGCTTTTTGGCCTCAATATCCTGCTGATGATGGTGGTCACCTTCGCCAACAGCCGGCTGGTGAAAGGGGTGGGTGCCGAGCGCATGCTGCGATACGGCCTGACCGTGCTGCCGCTCGCCGGGGCCCTGCTCATCTACAACGCCTGGAGCCAGACCGGGGGCCTGTGGGGCATCGTCATCCCCGTCGTGCTCTTCGTCGGCCACATCAGCCTGGTGGGGGCCAACGCCATGACCGGCCTGATGGGCCACTTCCCCCAGTCCGCAGGCACCGCCTCGGCGCTGGCGGGTACCCTGCGCTTTGGCCTTGGGGCCCTGGTGGGGGTACTGGTCAACCTCAATCCCCCCGAATCGCCGCTCCCCATGGCCATCGCCATCGCCGGTTGCGGCCTGGGGTCGGCCCTCAGTTACTGGCTGCTGAGCGGCAAGCGCGTCCCCTGATGCCTTGCAATGAAAAAGCCCTGTCCATGGACAGGGCTTTTTGCATCGGGGCGCAGGCCTCAGTCATCGGTCTGCAACCCGCTGCGCGCCAGGATCTCGCTCTCCAGCCCATCCAGGCTTAGCTGGTTCTTCTTGCGCCAGTAGGCCTCTATCCCCTCCTGCCCCTGGCGTGCCGACCAGTTGGCGAGATCCTCCCTGTCTCCCTGATAGTCAAACAGGGGCACCGACATGCCGCACGACGTCTGGACCCGTTCAATGTCCAGCAGGAAGATCTGGCGAGCCGCGACGCTTGGGGGGAACAGCGCCAGCAACGACGGCCACTACGGATCAGTGCGGTGCAGCACCCGTGCCTGGCCATAGGCCCGCAGAATAAGCGGCGCCCCCTCGAAGGCGCAAAACATCACCGTCATGCGCGGCTGTTGCAGCACCTGGGCCGCGGACTCGTTGCCGCTGCCGGTCAGGTTGAGCCAGGCCAGGGTGTGGGCATCGAGGACGCGCAGCGAATCCCCGCCCTTGGGGGAGAGATTGACCGATCCCTTCGCGGCTGCCGTGCCGACAAAGAAGATCTTCTGCCCCTCGATAAAGGTGACATGGCGCGGCGAAAGCGCCTCGAACAGTTGTCCCATCCTGCCTCTCCCTGGTGCCTGGAACCGGGTTGCCTAAAACAGGGCGCTGTTGAGCCACAGGTGCGCCCCTATGCCGACCATATAGCCAAGCAAAATGGCAGGCAACCACTTGAGGTGCCCGACGAAGGTATACATGCCCCTGGCCTGCCCCATCAGGGCCACCCCGGCGGCGGAGCCGACCGAGAGCAGACTGCCCCCCACCCCGGTGGTCAATGTCACCAGCAGCCACTGCCCCGTGCTCATCTGCGGCTCCATGGAGAGCACGGCGAACATCACCGGAATGTTGTCGATCAGGGCGGAGAGCAGGCCGATGGCGACGTTGGCCAGGGTTGGATCGCCGCCGTCATAGAGGAAATGGGAGGCAAGCGCCAGATACCCCATAAACCCGAGGCCACCGACGCACATCACCACCCCGTAGAAGAAGAGCAGGGTGTCCCACTCCGCCTTGGCAATCTTGTTGAACACATCGAACGGCACCACCGAGCCCAGACGCAGCAGCCTGGCCTCGTCCCCGGTGCGCTCATACAGCGCCCGTGCCCGGGCCAGGGTAACGGGCTGGGTCTTTCGCAGATAGAAACTGAAAAATTGCAGGTAGCCCAGCCCCATCATCATGCCGAGCACGGGGGGCAACCCCAGGAAGTGATGGCAGGCGACGGCGGTCACTATGGTGAGCACAAAGAGCAGCACGATGACAATGGCGCCGCGCCTTGGCACCACCATCTCGCCCGGCATGGCGGGCACCAGACGGGGCACCATCAGGCTCATCAGGGTGGCTGGCACCAGGAAGTTGAGCAGGGCGGGGATGAAGAGCAGCAAGAACTGCTGGAACGGCACCTTGCCCGCCTGCCACACCATCAGGGTGGTGATGTCGCCAAAGGGGCTGAAGGCGCCGCCCGCATTGGCCGCCACGACGATGTTGATGCAGGCCAGGTTGATGAAACGGCGCTCTCCATTGGCCACGTTGAGCACCACTGAACACATCAGCAGCGCCGTGGTGAGGTTGTCCACCACGGGGGAGATGAAAAAGGCGAGAAAACCGGTGAGCCAGAAGAGCGTGCGCAGGCTGAAGCCCGCCTGCACCAGGCGTACCCGCAGCACGGCGAACAGCAGCCTGTCCTCCATGGCGTTCACATAGGTCATGGCCACCAGCAAGAAGAGCATCAGCTCGGCATACTCCAGCAGGTTGTGCCGAAACCCGGCCTGAACCAGCTCGCTTTGTCCCTGCCCCGTATAGACCAGGCCGATGGCTATCCAGATGATGCCGGCGGCCACCAGCACCGGCTTGGATTTTCGCAGCTTCAGGTACTCCTCGGCCATCACCAGGGCGTAAGCCAGGACGAAGATGGCGAGGGCAAAGAGCCCGACCCCGCTGTGGGTCAGATCGAGGGGGCCGTTGCCCGCAGCGGCGGGGGCACTGAGCAGGGCCGCCCCGGGCACGAGGCGAAGGAGTCCAGACATGGCGGCATCTCCTGGCAGGCGTCTGGCATTGAGGCTAGCAGCGCAAAGGGAAGCCGCCTCTTTGTCATCCTGATGAGCGGCCCGCCGCGGGCACTCAGGCAAACATGAGCGAGGCCCGTTGCCGGGCCCCGTCATCAGGAGGTCTTCTTGCCAAAACCCGATTGCTTGAGGGTGTAGCCTGCGCTGTTTTGCCAGGCATCCAGCCCGCTTCGGTTGTTGCCCGCCACCAGGCTCGCGGCCAGGCTCGGGCTGTTGAAGAGCTGATCGGCGGTAAAGATGAAGCCCCCTTCGGGGTGGGGAACGAGCACCCCCTTGCCCAGCAGCTCCTGGCGCAGCTCGATCACCGCCTCGCGCAGGGAGGCCGCATCCTCGCCGTTGGCGGTGGAGCCCGCCTGGACCATGAAACCGGGGTTTTGCCGCTTGCCCACCGGATAACCATGGGCCTCTGCCCCCTTGCCATTGAAGTGGTAGAGCTCGCGCTCCCCCGGCTTGTTGTCGGAGAGGGCCTTTTGCAGGGTCATCAGCTCGTTGTAGATATCGATGGGGACCACGGCAGCCTGCTTGACGCCCTTGCTGTCGACGATAAAACTGACTTGCTTGTGTAACATCCTTGCTCATCCTGTGACCCATGGAAGGCCCTATTCTAACCACCTCAGGCAAGCGGGATCCAGCGAGGATCCCCATCCCTTTTGCAGGCGCGATCACTAACTGGCATAGTGACGGACATTGTGAAAGCCATTGACCATCAAACGGTTATCCCATGCTTAGCCTGTGCAACCTCAGTAAACGCTTCGCCAACGGCGGCGAGACGCTCCCCCTGTTTGAGGGGCTGGATCTCGCCCTCACCCCGGGGGAAACCTGCCTGCTGCTGGGGCAAAGCGGCTGTGGCAAGTCCACCCTGCTCAACCTCATCGCCGGTCTCATCGCCCCGGACGAGGGGGAGATCTGGCTGGAAGAGACCCGCCTCGACACCTTGCCGACAGACGAGCGGGCCCGGCTTCGCGGGCGCCATTTCGGCATCGTCTATCAGGATTTCAACCTGCTGCCGACCCTGACCGTGGCCGAGAACCTCGCCCTGCCCCTTCAGATAAACAACCTGCCCCAGGACGATGGGCGCCTCGATGCCCTGCTCGCGCGCCTTGGCATGAGCCACAAACGCCACGCCTGGCCGGAGCAGCTCTCCGGCGGCCAGCGCCAGCGGGTGGCGCTGGCCCGAGCCCTCATTCATCAGCCCCGTTGGCTGCTCGCCGACGAACCCACCGGGAGTCTCGACGAGCACAACGCCGAGCAGGTGATGGCCCTGATGATGAGCGCGGTGCGCGATACCGGCGCCGGTCTCTTGCTGGTGAGCCACAACCCGGGCTATGGCGACCTGGCGGATCGGGTGCTGCGCCTTGAAGGGGGACAGCTGGTCGAGCTCAAGGGGCGCCGCCATGGCTGACGTCTGCCGGGGGGCCTGCTGATGTTGCCGCTCAAGGCGCTGCTGCGCCTCTATCGCGCTCACCCCTGGTTGCTTTTGATGAGCCTGGCCGGACTCACCCTCGGGGTCACCCTGGTAGTGGCCATCGAGCTCTTGAACCACAGCGCCCGCACCAACTTCGTCGCCGCCCGCAGCCAGCTCGCCGGGGAGGCCAACTACCGCCTGGCCCCCCAGGGTGGCCTGGATGAGCAAGTCTACGTGAGGCTGGTGCGAAGCCAGCCGAACCTTGACGCCATGCCAGAGCTTCACGCCTGGCTCAAGGACGCCCAGGGGCGCAGCTTCCAGTTGCTGGGGATGGATCTCTTCAACCCCGGCCCCCTGCGCCGCCTCTTTGGCGATGCGCCAGACAGCCAACCCGATGTCTCGTTGAATCGCGCCGACAGCGTCTGGCTGGCCGCCCCCGAGGCGAGGCGCCTTGACTGGCAACCGGGCCAGTCGCGAACCTTTGTGCTGGGGGATGAGGGGCAACGCCCCCTGACCCTCACCCTGGCCGGTACCTTCGAGCCCGGCGCCGTGCCCATGGAGCGGCTGCTGGTGACCGACATCGGCCTCGCCCAGCCCCTGCTTGGCAAGGAAGGACGGCTCGATCGCATCGTCTTCAAACTCAGCGAGCAAGAGGCCAATACCTTGCAAAGAGCCTTGCAGGCGGCCCTGCAATCCTATGCCCCCCATCAGCCCCTCTGGCTTGAGCCCATCAGCCCGGCGCTCGATGCCAGCCAGCTCGGGGATGCGCTGGCGCTGAACCTCACCGCCCTCTCCCTGCTCGCCATGGCGGTGGGATTGTTTTTGGTGTTCAACGCCCAGCGCTTCGTGCAGAGCGTGCGCCGCCCCCTGCTCGCCCAGCTCATCATCCTCGGGATGCCGCCGCGCCGGGTGCTGCGCTGGCTGACCCTGGAGATCCTGATCCTCGCCACC
Organism: Aeromonas sp. LsrichE-8G; assembly: GCF_022869435.1. Lineage (NCBI taxonomy): Bacteria > Pseudomonadati > Pseudomonadota > Gammaproteobacteria > Aeromonadales > Aeromonadaceae > Aeromonas > Aeromonas sp. LsrichE-8G. The sequence goes on along the minus strand of NZ_JALIHH010000075.1, from coordinate 5,045 downwards.
CTCGGCACCCTGCTCGGGCTGCTGCTGGGGAGCCTGCTGGCCCTCGCCCTGATGGGGCAGCTCACCCAGGCGCTGGCCGACCTTTATGGCCCCAACCCCATCGACCTGCTGCGCCTCTCCCCGACGAGCCTTGGCAAGGCGCTGGTGATTGGCCTTCTGGGGATGCTTGCCGCCAACCTGCCCGGCTGGTGGCAACTGCTGCGCCAATCCCCCCTTGCGCTGCGAGAGGGCAACAGTCGCCCACCGGCTCACCCCTGGCAACGCCGGGGACTTGCCATCGCCATTCTGCTGCTGTGCGCCCTGTGTCTGTGGCAGCCCTCCACCGGCCTTGGCGGCGCCCTCTTCGTGGCCGGAGGCTGGCTGCTCGCCATGGCCCTCCTGCTGCCCGATGCCCTTCGCTCCTTGCTGGGGCGGCTGCGTGCACGCGGCCCCCTCACCGCGCGGCTCGGGGTGGCAGAAACCCTCTATCACCTGGATCGCACCGCCATCGCGGTGATGGCGCTGCAACTGGCCATCGCCGCAGCCATCGGCATCGGGGTCATGGTGTCGAGCTTTCGCTCGAGCGTGGAGATCTGGCTCGGCCAGCGCCTGGCCGCCGATCTCTACGTCACCGCCCCCAAGGGGGTGGCAGGCAGCAGGGGCGCCCTCGGCGAGCAGACCCTCAACACCATCCTTGCCGCGCCGGACGTGCGCGCCGCCTCCCGCCGCGCCGTGCTCCCCGCCCGCTGGCAGGGGCAGCCCATCGAGTGGGCGCAGATGGACTTTATTCCCGAGCTCAAAGCCGCCTACCCCTTGCTCGCCGGGCGCTGGCCCGCCGCTCCCGACGAGGTGCTGGCGAGCGAACCGCTGACGGTACGCCTCGGGGTCAGGGTGGGTCAGCGCCTCGAGGTAACCAGCGAAGGGGGGCCGAGGGCTTTCACCGTCACCGGCGTCTATCAGGATTACGGCAGCGACAAGGGGCAGATACTGCACGCCTTCGAAGGGGGCAAGGTGCAATCCCTGGCCCTCTTCAGCCCGGATCCCGAGCACCTTGGCGACAGGCTCAGGAGCCAGTTTGGCGAGCGGGTGAACCTGTTGCCCGCCCCCGCCATCCACGCCGCCGCCCTGAGGGTGTTCGATCAGACCTTTGTGGTGACCGAGCTATTGAAGTTGCTGATCCTGGGGATCGCCTTCGTCGGCATCGGCTCGGCCTTTATGGTGCTGGGGCTGGCTCGGCGCGGCGAGTTGCAGACCCTGCAAAGCCTTGGCCTGAGCCCGCGCCACTGCCGCCGGCTGCTGGTGTGGCAAGGGGCAGGCCTCGGGCTGCTCACGGCATTGTTGGCCCTGCCGGTGGGCTATGGCCTTGCCTGGGTGCTGATTGAGGTGGTCAACCCCCGCGCCTTTGGCTGGCGGCTGGCCTTCGAGGCCGCCCCCCTGCACGCCGTCACGGCGCTCCTGCTCGCCCCCGTCTGTGGCGCGCTCGCCTCCTGGTATGCCGCAAGGAGAGTGGTATGAAAGATTGGTTGGCGCACTGGCTCAGCCATGGCTTGACGTTCCCATTGACCAGATCTCTGTCACCGCCCCTGATTCAGTGCAGAGAAGCGCACAGAGCTGCCGCGAACCATCCCCTCTCCCTTCGGGAGAGGGGCAGGGTGAGGGGAATCTTGTCCTCTTGGCTTGCAGCCCTCTTGATCCCGCTTGTTGCCATAAGCGGCCACGCGCAGGCCAGCGATCTGGGGAGCATCCTGGGTGGCGGTAGCGATCACTTCAAAAAGGCCCTGCCGGGTCAGTCCATCCGCCTGCCCGCGGATCACGCTGCCCACCCCGACTACCGCTCCGAGTGGTGGTATCTCACTGGCAACCTCAAAGACGAGCAAGGGCGCGGCCACGGCATGCAGTGGACCCTGTTTCGCCAAGGCATTGAACAGGAGATCACCTCGGAGAACCCCTGGCTCACCCCTCAACTCTGGTTGGCCCAGTTCGCCATCACGGATGTGAGCAAAGGCAGCCACCAGCAGGACGAGCGCACCAGCCGCCAGGGGCCAGGGCTCGCCGGTGCCAGCGGCGGTGAGTATTGGCTGAAAGAGTGGGTGCTTACCTCTCAAGGGGAATCGCTCTTTCCCGCCACCCTCAAGGTGCAGAGCAAGGCGGGGGATCTTGATGTGAAGGTGAGTGCCGCCAAGCCCGCGGTGCTGCAAGGCAAAGCGGGTTACAGCGAGAAGAGCCCGGGCAACGCCTCCTTCTACTACTCCTACCCCCGCCTGACCATCAGCGGCACCCTGACCCTGGATGGCGAGACCCGCAACGTCAGCGGTGAGGGTTGGTTTGATCACGAGTGGAGCAGCTCGGTATTGGCCCAGTGGCAATCGGGCTGGGACTGGTTTTCGCTGCAATTTGACGATGGCCGCGAGCTGATGCTGTTTCGCCTGCGCACCAAAGCGGGCCACACTGAGCCTGAGAACCGCTACGGCATCCTGATCGAGCGGGACGGCAGCAGCCGGGTGCTGAACCCTGCGCAGATCCGCCTCACCCCCGGCAAGACCTGGCGCGGCCCCAAGGGGCAAGCCTACCCCATCGAGTGGCAACTGGAAGCCGCCGATTTGAACCTGACGATCCGCGCCCGCCAAGCCAATCAGGCCATGACGGGACGCTTCGACTACTGGGAGGGGGCGGTATCCGTCTCGGGGGATGCCAAGGGCGTCGGTTATCTGGAGATGACGGGGTATTGAGCCAACTGCGTGCTCTGTTTGTTCACTTTCCCTGCTTTATCTCTGTGGGGCCACCCAGTCCTAAATTACCGTATCTGCGATTCGGTTGTTTGGCGGGTCTGGAGCGCCATATCCATAAACCCTACTACAAACCGCCTGCCTTCCCCGATTTCTGATCTCCATCAAAAATACGTGCCAAATCTCTCCCCCAGTAAAACGTTTCACTCAACAAGTTGAGTTGCGCTTGGTAACCTACTCATCCGGCCCTCAGAGATTCAAAGACAGCCAGGGAGTGGTAATGGTTCAGCCCTATGCCATAAGGCTAACATCAGCACACAGGGAGCTGTAACCCCGTGCGGTAGCTATCCATTAATAAATGTCTAGATTACTAAACATCACGCCTAAATAATGTCTACCTCTCCTGACAACTCTCAGCACAGACCCATAAATATGACTAAGATACCTAAAAGAGACTTTGTTTTTCGAAAACATATGTCAATTGGCGAAGTTGATGCTGAAAATGACTCGCTATTTTTACATGATTGTTTTTTTGACACAGGTGACTATGATGTTTTGGAAGATACATACTCTTCACAATGCATTGTTTTAGGTCGAACAGGCTCAGGCAAGAGTGCATTACTTGAGAAATTAGAAAGCTCTAATGAGCGAGTCATTAGAATTGAACCTGATGAACTAGCATTAAAACACATATCAAATTCAAACATACTTACATTCTTTGAGGATCTCGGTGTCAACTTAGACATATTTTACAGCCTGTTGTGGCAACATACCTTTGCAGTTGAGCTAATAAAACACAAATACAACATAGACACACCATCTGCTAAAGTAAATTTCTTTGAATCTATTTCAAGATTGATATCTGGAGATAGAAAAAAACAACAAGCACTAAAATACATTGAAGATTGGGGGGATAAATTCTGGCTTGACACTGAAACAAGAATTAGAGAGTTCACCGAGAAATTAGAAAATTCTCTAGCATCATCTATCAATGCGGGATTATCAGAAATAAAATTCAATTTATCAGGAAAACAACAGTTAAGTGAAGAACAAATATCTGAAGTGGTTTATTATGGTAAAAGTGTTGTCAATAGTGTTCAAATTGAGAAACTCGCAAAAATCGTTAATTTATTAGCCGAAGACATATTCACTGACCCACAAAGAAAGACTTATATTCTTATTGACCGACTAGATGAAAACTGGGTTGAAGATGACCTCCGCTACAAATTAATTCGCGCCTTAATTGAAACCATCCGAAAATTCAGAAAAATTGAGACTGTAAAAATAGTAATAACTTTACGTACAGATTTACTTGATAGAGTTTTAGAAAAAACTAGAGACTCAGGATTTCAAAGAGAAAAATACAGTAATCTTTTCTTACCATTATCATGGTCGAAAGAGCAATTAACAGCCATGTTGGATGCACGAATAAATGCGTTACTTAAAAATAAATACACCAACTCAGAAGTGTTATTTTCTGATGTGTTTCCTAGTCGCATAGATAAAGTAACATCCTCAGATTACATATTAGACAGAACCTTACTACGTCCCCGTGATGCGATATTGTTCGTAAATACTTGTTTTAGCGAGTCACAAGGCCAAACTGAAATAACAAACTCCACTATTCATGCAGCAGAAAAACGCTATTCTGCGGGAAGAAAGGAATCTCTAGAGTATGAGTGGTTTGTTGAGCATCCATTTTTAGGTAAATATATTGATATCCTCAGCCACAAGTCATCAAGATTCAAAATAAGTGAACTAACAAAGGAGGAACTAGAGCCATTGATATTAGATTTGGTTGATATTCCAAAAGATAAGGAGGACTCCGTTTCAAAAGTTGCAAATGAATATTACACATCAGAATACCCAGAGTCATTAGCACATTTCACTAAATTCACACAGCATTTATTTTACACTTTATACAAGGTTGGCGTTATAGGAATAAAAATAGATGGTATTAGCTCGGTTACATGGGTTCATGATAAAACACAAGATTTGACGCCATCTAGAATTAAAACCACCTCTATAGTCTATATACATAAAATGCTGTGGCGAGTACTGGCGATTGATAAAAGAGTCTAAATCTTGATATCATTCACACGTTTCCGCACCATGTCACCTTGACCAAAATTCAAACTGGTTAGGTTTAAACAGCTTTAGATGACATATTTACGGTTGCTTCATATTAATGTGGTATCCGTCATTCCGCACCTGATTTTGCTATTTTCAGTGCTTGACGGCGATCGGCCGTTCTGATCTATTACTCTCTTTTGCAGGTAGATCATCATGGCCGCACCCGCTATCTCGATCCGTAACCTCGATCACCTTGGTTTGGTCGCC
>NZ_JALIHH010000074.1:0-22951 GCF_022869435.1 Aeromonas sp. LsrichE-8G | reverse complement strand
TAGGCCGAGGGTCTTTTTAGGACAGTCAGGCGCGATTCTCATCGTGGCGCGGAGAACATTCTCCATCAAGACGCCGGATAGATTTAAGCAAGCCAACCACAACACCCGAAATCAAGGTTGCAAAAAAGGGGGTGACCATAGATTTTCTTATGTGATGAGGAGAGACAGAACCATGCCTGACAGCTCCCCGATGGTGACGCCCGCCCAGCGCAAATGGCTGCCCTGGCTGACGGCGGTCGGTTTTTTCATGCAGACCCTGGATGGCACCATCCTCAACACTGCCCTGCCCAGCATGGCCGAGGCCCTGGGCGAGAGTCCGCTGCAGATGCAGTCCGTCATCATCGCCTACATGCTGACGGTGGCCCTGCTCATTCCTGCCTCCGGCTGGCTGGCGGACAGATTCGGCACCCGCCGGGTCTATCTGGTCGCCATCCTGCTGTTTACCCTGGGTTCCCTGGCCTGTGCCATCGCCAACACCCTGCCCATGCTGGTGATCGCCCGGGTGTTGCAAGGGGTCGGGGGGGCCTTGCTGATGCCCATCGGGCGTCTGGCGGTGCTGCGGGTCTACAGCAAGCATGAGCTGCTGAGGGTGATGTCGTTCGTCACCATCCCCGGTCTGCTCGGCCCCCTCATCGGTCCGGCCCTGGGGGGCTGGCTGGTGGAGGTGGCGAGCTGGCACTGGGTCTTCCTCATCAACCTGCCGGTGGGCCTGCTCGGCTTCGTGGCGAGCTGGCACTTCATGCCCGACCTTCGCCAGCACACCGCCAGGTTTGACTGGCAGGGGTTTGTGCTGTTCAGTGTCGGCATGGTGCAGGTATCCGTCGGTCTGCAAGGCCTGGGGGAGCACAGCATCTCAACCGGCTGGGCCCTGTTTGCGGTATTGTTCGGTCTGGCCGCCATGGCGAGCTACTGGCTCTATGCCGCCACGGCGGAGCAGCCCCTGTTCAGTCTGGCGCTGTTCAAGACGTCCACCTTCGCCATCGGTATCTGGGGCAATCTGTTTGCCCGCCTCGGCAGCGGCGCCATGCCGTTTCTCACCCCGCTGTTCCTGCAACTGGGGCTCGGCTTCTCCCCGAGCAAAGCGGGGATGACCATGATCCCCACGGTGATCGGCGCCATGCTGACCAAGACGCTGGTGAACAAGCTCATTCCGCGCATCGGTTATCGCCGCATCCTGATCGGCAACACCCTGGCGCTCGGGGCCATGATCGCGAGCTTCTATTTCATCGACAACCAGGTGCCCCACGGCGTACTGCTGGTGTGGCTGGCGGTCTTTGGCGCCATCAACTCCCTGCAATTTTCCGCCATGAACACCCTGACCCTGCAGGATCTCAGCAGCGAGCACGCCAGCAGCGGCAACGGTCTGCTGTCGGTGGTGATGCAGCTCTCCATGAGCCTGGGGGTGGCCATCGCCGCCAGCCTGCTGGGACTCTTCTCCATCGGCCAGCCCGAGGAGAGTGGCCGCTGGCTGGAGGGGTTCCACCTCACCTATCTGTGCATCGGCCTGATGTCCATGCTGGCGGCGCTGATCTTCGCCCAGCTGGCGCGGGAAAAGCGCTGAGTCCCAGGCTCAGGGGGCGGGCAGGTAGCTCACGTCGCAGGGCAATCGGGCCAGCAGTCCGGCCAGGTGGGTGGTCTCCAGCAGGAAAGTCTGCTCGGGGTGGCCCGGCGTCCAGGTAAAGGCGTGGTGATTCATGAGCACGGGATCCACCAGCAGGGGGATGTCGGCGCGGGGCAGGAAGGGGCAGACGGCTCCCGGCAGGCAGCCAATCTCGGTCTGCATCTCGTCGGCGGTGCAGATGGAGGGTTTGGCACCGAGCGCCGCCTTGACCGCCTTGCTGTCGAGCCGGCCGTCCCTGTGGGTCAGCAGCAGGGCGAAGCGACCATCCTTGAATTTGAGGAAAAGGGTCTTGCTGAACTCGGCCTGCCAGCCGAGGCGAGCCTTGACCTGCTCGTCGGTGGCGTAATCGAGGATGGGTTCGTGCTCGAAGCGCTGGTAGGGCAGGTCGGTGAGCAACTGACGGTTGAAGTCGTGGATGGCATCGAGTGGCATGGGGTTCTCCTGTGATGGCGGTCATCCTGCCACTTGCACCGGCGCAGGCCCAATCACCGTTTCTTATCCGTCATCAGCGGAGTCATCAACAAGGGCACCCGAGGGTGCCCTTGTCGTTCAGTGATGCTGCAATTCGCCCGCTTTCCAGTGGAAGGGAATGGGGTCAAGGCGCTGGGAGGCTTTGTCGTAACCTGCCCACAGCTCACCGATGGTGCGACCATCGATGGGATGGCGGAATGTGGGAGCCAGCTCCGCCAGCGGCCAGAGCACGAAGGCGTTGGTGAGGATCTCGCCGCGCGGCAGCACCAGTGGTGTCTCGCAGACCAGCTCGCCGTAGAGCAGCAGATCGAGATCCAGGGTGCGCGGGGCGAACTTCTTGGCATCCGGCTCGCGGCCGTGAGCGAACTCCATGGCGCGCAGCCGCCGGCACAGGGTCGCCAGGGGCAGCTCGGTATCGGCACCCACCACCAGGTTGTAGAAGGGGCGGCCGTTGAAGCCCACTGCCTCGCTCTCGAATACCCGGGAGACCTGCAACTCGCCGAATTCGGCGTGCAGGGCATCGAGGCCGGCGCGGATATGGCGTTCCCGATCGATGTTGGATCCCAGACTGATATAGATGCGGGTCATCAGTTGGCGCTCGCAGCCGGCGTGCGATGGCGCAGGATCTCGACCCCGACGCCTGCCGCATTGGGCACGGCACCCGGTTTGGTCAGGGTCACCTTGACCCACTGTACCCGCTCGTCTTCCAGCACCAGGGCGGCGACCTGCTCGGCCATGGTCTCGACCAGCTCCACTATCTTGCCCTGGGCGTGATCACAGATCTTGCGAGAGAGGGTGGCGTAATCCAGCGCCAGATTGATATCGTCGGTTGCGGCGGCTGGGCGGTTGTCAAACCCCATCTCGAGGTCGAAACAGAGCTTCTGGCGAATGCCTTTCTCCCACTCATATACCCCTATGGTGGTCAAAACCTCGAGTCCGCGAATAAACACCTTGTCCATGACAGTACTTCTTCTTTACTCTTGATGGGCTGTGAAAACAGCGCAGGGATGCAGGCCCGGCAAGCAGATTGCCGCTGGCGGCCGGTTTGGGCGACACGCTTTCGGGCAAGCCCGGGCCTGGGAATGTGGCCCGCATCATACCCCATTCATATCGTGGTAAAAACGACCAAGATGACGGCCCTGACGATTTTGATGATTATTCTGGCCTATCTGGGCGGCTCGCTGTCCAGTGCCGTGCTGGTTTCCCGCATCACGGGTCTGCCGGATCCCCGTGACCATGGTTCCCACAACCCGGGGGCGACCAATGTGTTGCGCCTCGGCGGCCGGATGGCGGCGCTGATCGTACTGCTTCTCGACGTGCTCAAGGGGATGGCCCCCGTCTACCTCGCCTGGTATCTGCAGATCAAGCCCGTCTACCTCGGCTTTATCGGGGTGGCCGCCTGTCTGGGCCACATGTACCCCCTCTTCTTCCACTTCCGTGGCGGCAAGGGCGTCGCCACCGCCCTCGGTACCATGCTTCCCATCGGCTTTGCCATGGGGGGCGCCGTCATCACCACCTGGCTGCTGGTGCTGCTGGTGAGCGGCTATTCGTCACTGGCGTCCATCGTGACCGTGTTGCTGACCCCGCTATTTACCTATCTGCTCAAACCGGAATACACGTTGCCGGTCTCCCTGCTCTCCTGTCTCATCCTGATCCGTCATCACGAGAACATTACCCGCCTGCTCAAGGGGGAGGAGTCCCGCCTCTGGGGGCGCCGGGGAGCGGTCCCGCCAGCAGAAGTGATGAAAATGGATGATGCTGCGCAAAAAAGAGACGAACGAGACGAAAAGTGAAATTTCCCGTTGACCACCTGCCCTAAAATCCGTTTAATAGCGCCCACGCCCAGATAGCTCAGTCGGTAGAGCAGGGGATTGAAAATCCCCGTGTCGGCGGTTCGATTCCGTCTCTGGGCACCATATTTTGGTGCCATGAAATAAAAACGTGTTCATGCACAATGGTTTGAAGTGTGCCGGCTTAGCTCAGTAGGTAGAGCAACTGACTTGTAATCAGTAGGTCACCAGTTCGATTCCGGTAGCCGGCACCATTTGCCCAGATAGCTCAGTCGGTAGAGCAGGGGATTGAAAATCCCCGTGTCGGCGGTTCGATTCCGTCTCTGGGCACCACGAATAATTCCTCCTTAGCTCAGTCGGTAGAGCGACGGACTGTTAATCCGCAGGTCGCTGGTTCGAGCCCAGCAGGAGGAGCCAATTAAAAAGCCCAGCAGCAATGCTGGGCTTTTTCTTTTCCCATTGTCCCCGTCCTGAATATGGCTTATACCTTCTTCCCCGAATAGATGGAGATCTCGATGGGACAAGGTGTGAAACGCACACAGCGCGATTACTCACTGAGGTTTAAATTGTCCCTGGTCGAGCAGATTGAAAAAGGTGAACTCACCTACCAGTAGACACAATTCCAATATGGCATTCAGGGCAATTCGACCATTCTGGTATGGTTGCATAAGCATGGTCTGCAGGGTTGGAGCCAGGGAGCATCGATTAGAGCTGGCAGGATCACATCATGCCTGATCCCGACAACCAAATGTCTGAACAGCGTATCAAGGAGCTCGAGTAGCTGGCGCTGATGAGCCTGGAGGCTCAGTTCTTTGAAAGCGCCTCAATCGTAAAAAACGACCTGGTAAGCTCTCTCGCAGCGGTATGTCGAAAAGCTGACCATCTTCAGTGCTTGCTGGTTCCTCGGAATAAACCGTTAGGCTGACTACAATCGCAATCGGGTCGCCGACTTGCGTCATGCACAAGGGCAGCAGGTGGTGAGCTTTGTGCGCAAAGTTCACTACGGGTGGGCATCCACAAGTAGCATTATCTGCTGCAGGGCCAAGACGATGCTGGGCTGACGGTCTGGTGGGACAGACTGTTTAGGATATTGGCCGAGCACCGTCTGTTGGTGCAGCCCAAACGGGCCTATCACAAGACGCTCCACAGTTTTCAGCGTTTCTATCGCCATCCCAACTTGCTCAAACCCGGCCCGGTGAAAATCACTGCGGTGGCGCCAGGGCAGGTCTCGGTTGCCGACATCACTTACCTGCCAGCAAAGAGCGGGCCACTCTACCTGAGCCTGGTGACGGATACCTGCTCGCGTAAGATAGCGGGGCATCACACGCACGAAGGGATGCATGCTGAGTTGGTGGTGATGGCGCTCAAGAGAGCACTGAAGCAACGGTGTGGCAGCGGGGAGTTTATCCATCACTCGGACGGCAGGGTGCAGTATTGCTCAGGCTTGAATCAGACGCTGTATGAACGGTACGGAGTACAGTACTCGATGACTGATGGGTATGACTGTTATCAGAATGCGCTGGCAGAGCGGGTGAACGGGATACTGAAAGGAGAGTTGCTGTAGCAAAGCCCGTAGGGCCTAGTGTAGACGAGGAAGATGGTGCATAAGGTGGTGGGTAGTTATAACCTAGAATGATCGCATTAGGCCTCGCAATGCAGAATCCCCGATGCGGTACATCGGGTTCTGAGTGCCAGAAGTTAACTGAAAACATGTAAACGGACTTCAGGATTAGGCACTGCAGTTCAGGCCCGCTCTTCGGTCAGGGGGCTGACACTCAGCACGGGGGCGGCATCGATACCGTCGGCATTCATCATGGCGGAGATGCGTTGCAGGGATGAGAGCAACAACCCCTGCTCCCAGTTCTCCAGCGCCTGAAAGCGTTGAATGAAACTCTCCTGCAAGGGGGTCGGAGCCTGGGCAAGCAGGGCACGTCCCGCGTCAGTGAGCGTCGCATGCACCTTGCGTTTGTCGGTTTCGCTGCGAATGCGCTGCACCAGCTGGCGGCTCTCCAGTCGGTCCATGATGGTGGTGGCGGTGGCCTGGCTCATGTTGGTGTGATCCGCCAGCTGGCGCATGGAGATCTGGCCAAGCTCGTCGATCCCCTTGAGCAGCAGGAGCTGAGGCGAGGTCAGGCCGGCCTCCTTGATCAAGCGCTTGGAGTGCATGTCGATGGCACGGATGATCTGGCGCAGGGCGATCAGCACTTCATCATGTTTTTCCATGGGGTCTGGGTCATCGCAGGGCTGTGGAGAGGCGCGAAATTCTCCGCCTAATCCATAACAAGGTCAATATGGTTTTTGATGTAATGGTTTTAGCTCTAATGAATATTGTGTTAGGTTATCGGACAATTGCCCCATTCCAACCCGATATTTGAGGAGTGAAATCATGCATGACGACCTGGATATCAAGTCCCTGGTTGCCGACCTGCGTGTGGTCAGAGTTCGCTATGAACTGCCGGATACCGCGGCATTTGTGCGTTATCAACCTGCCTATGACGAGGACCCCAACAACCTCAAGGTACACCACTACGATGGTGAGCTGCCGCTCTCTTGCAGCAACACAGGTTCTTTCAGCCTAAAGGAGTTGGTCAATGAGTTGCGCTATGCCTATGTGCTGGTTCACCTCTTCCCCGACGAGAGTGCCATGAACTTCTATCTGGCGGGTCTGGACAATGGACTGGCACAGCTGGAGTTCATCGGTGGCTCCTATGACTTCAACCGCCTCTGGATCACCAGCGGTGTCTCCAATCTGGGGGTGCCCATGGCGATCTTCCTCGGCAAACGCCACGCAGTGAACGGCCAGCCGTCGGTGACCCTGGTGGATCACCGTGAGCAGGTGGCAGGTCGTCTGGCCTATCGCGCCATCGGCGGTGCCGGCGATCACGTGGGTGAAGACTTTTTCAACAACGACTAAGGAGGCCCGATGCGAGCAACCAAAGGGCTTTTGAAAGGCCTCAATCCCACCATGGCCATGACGGCCCTGACCGTCGTGACCCTCTTCCTGCTGTTCGGCGTCTTTGATCCGGATACCGCAGGCACCTGGTTTACCGGGGCCAAGGACACCATCATTGCTGGCTTCAAGTGGTATTACATCCTGGTGGTCGCCCTGTTCCTGTTCTTCGCCGTCTACCTGATGTTCAGCCGCTTTGGCAGCATCCGGCTGGGCGACGACGACCAGGTACCGGAGTTTGGCTACTTTGCCTGGTTTTCCATGCTGTTCAGCGCAGGCATGGGCATAGGCCTGGTGTTCTGGAGTATCGCCGAGCCCATGTATCACCTGCAGGGCAACCCCTTCATCACCGAAGGTATGACGCCGGAAGCGGCCCAGATCGCCATGCGCCTCACCTTCTTCCACTGGGGTCTGCACCCCTGGGCCATCTATGTGATCGTCGGCCTGTCGCTGGCCTTCTTCAGCTACCGGCGCAAGTTGCCGCTGGCCATCCGCTCCGTGCTCTACCCCATTCTTGGCGATCGCATCTACGGCTTCTGGGGCCATGCCGCCGACGTGCTGGCGGTGTTCGGTACCGTGTTCGGGGTGGCGACCTCCCTTGGGCTGGGAGTTTCCCAGATGAACACCGGCCTCAATCAGATGTTCGGCATGGGCGTGTCACAAGCGAACCAGCTCTGGCTCATCGGTGGCATCAGCCTGATTGCCACCCTGTCGGCCATCTCCGGCGTCGGGCGCGGGGTGAAGATCCTCTCCGAACTCAATATCTGGTTGAGCGTGTTCGTGCTGGGCCTCTTCCTGGTGCTGGGGCCGACCACCTACATACTCAACGCCTATGTGCAGAACATCGGTGATTACCTGCAGAACATCGTCAAGCTGAGCTTCTGGACCAATACCGAAGCCAACGGTACCTCGGCCTGGCAGTCTAGCTGGACCGCATTTTACTGGGGCTGGTGGATCGCGTGGGCACCCTTTGTCGGCATGTTCATCGCCCGCATCTCCAAGGGCCGCACGATTCGTGAATTCGTGCTCGGTGTTCTGCTGGTGCCCTCCCTGCTCGGCATGTTCTGGCTCACCGTGTTCGGCGGGACTGCCATGAACCTGGAGCTGTTCGGTGGCGGCGGCGTGGTGGAAGCGGTCAATCAGGATGTCACCATGGCGCTCTACAAGACGGTGGAACTGCTGCACTGGGAGACCTTCGGCTGGATTGCCAAGGGGGTGCTGACCCTGCTTATCTGCACCTACTTCATCACCTCCAGCGACTCGGGCACGCTCGTGATTACGACGCTGCTCTCCATCGGCGACCAGGATCCCCCCGTGCTGCACCGTGCCATCTGGGGACTGGGGCAGGGGCTGGTCGCGGCCATTCTGCTGGTCTCCGGCGGGCTTGCCGCCCTGCAGGCCGCCAGCATCATCGCCGCGCTGCCCTTCTCGGTCATCATGCTGGCCATGTGCTACTCCCTGATGCAGGGGCTCAAACAGGAGAGCCAGCACCAGTTCGAATACAGGCAGAAGCTCAAGCGCCATCCGGGGTCGGTCAATCTGAGCCTGATGGATCGCATCGGTCCGGGCTGATGACAGGTTCTGTCAAACGAAAGGGGAACCTCGCGGTTCCCCTTTTTCATGCCTGTTCGGCGGTCGGTAGCTACAGCATCTGCTTGAGTCGATAGAGCAGGTCAAGGGCCTGGCGCGGGGTCAGCTCGTCCGGGCGAACTGCTGCCAGCTCCTCCACCACAGGATGGGGTTGCGGGGCGAGAGTTACCGGAGCCGGACGGCTTTCGCCGGCGGCCACCGGAGTGGCACTCTCCAGCTCGTGCAGTTTGTGGCGGGCCTGGTGGATCACCGATTTCGGCACCCCGGCCAGCGCCGCTACCTGCAGGCCGTAGGATCGGCTGGCCGCACCTTCCTGCACCGCGTGCATGAAGGCGATGGTGTCGCCGTGCTCCACCGCATCCAGGTGGACGTTGGCCAGCCCACTCATCAGCTCGGGCAGGCGGGTCAGCTCGAAGTAGTGAGTGGCGAACAGGGTGTAGGCGCCAATCTTGCTCGCCAGCTGCTCGGCGCAGGCCCAGGCCAGGGAGAGGCCGTCGTAGGTGCTGGTGCCGCGGCCAATCTCGTCCATCAGCACCAGACTGCGGGCGGTGGCGTTGTTGAGGATATTGGCGGTTTCGGTCATCTCCACCATAAAGGTGGAGCGGCCGGAGGCGAGATCATCCGACGCCCCGATGCGGGTGAAGATGCGGTCGATGGGGCCGATGCGGGCGCTGTCGGCGGGCACGAATGCGCCGATATGGGCCAGCAGCACGATGAGCGCAGTCTGGCGCATGTAGGTGGACTTACCGCCCATGTTGGGGCCGGTGATGATCAACATCCGCCGCTCCCTCTCCAGCCGGATGGGGTTGGCGATAAAGGGGTCGGTCATCACCTGCTCCACCACCGGATGGCGGCCCGCTTCAATGATGATCTGATCCTCATCGATGAGGGTGGGGCAGCGATAGTCGAGGGTCTCTGCCCGCTCGGCCAGGTTGGCCAGCACGTCCAGCTCCGCCAGGGCGGCAGCAGACTCCTGCAGATCGCCAAGGTGCGGCAGCAGGGCGTCGAGCAGCTCTTCGTAGAGACGTTTTTCCAGCGCCAGCGCCTGGGCCTGGGCGGTGAGCACCTTGTCCTCGTACTTCTTCAGCTCATCGATGATATAGCGCTCGTTGTTTTTCAGCGTCTGGCGGCGGATGTAGTGGGCCGGCACCAGGTGGCTGTTGGCGCGGCTCACCTCGATGTAGAAGCCGTGCACCTTGTTGTAGCCCACCTTGAGAGTGTTGATGCCGGTGAGCGCCTTCTCCCGCTCCTCGATGCGGGCCAGGCTGGCGGTGGCGCCATTGGCGAGATCCCGCAGCTCGTCCAGCTCCTGATTGAACCCTTCACGGATGACGCCGCCATCGCGGATGAGCACCGGCGGCACCTCCATCACGGCACGCTCCAGCAGGTCGAACAGCTCGGGGAAGGTACTTGCCCGCTCGCGCAGCTGCTGCACCGCCTCGTGCTCGCTCTCCGCCAGCAGACGCTGCAACTCGGGCAGCTGAGCAAAAGCCTGCCGCAGCCGGGTCAGATCGCGCGGGCGGGCACTGCGCAGGGCGAGGCGCGCCAGCACCCGCTCCACATCGCCGACCTGGCGCAGAAGGCTCCCCAGCTCGTCATAGAGGTTCTGCTCGATGAGCTCCTTGATGGTGCTCTGGCGACCTTTGAGGATCACCCGATCGCGGATCGGCTGGTGGATCCAGCGCTTGAGCAGGCGGCTGCCCATCGGCGTGGCGGTGCAATCGAGCACGGCGGAGAGGGTATTGTCGTGACCGCCGGCCAGATTCTGGGTCAGCTCCAGATTGCGGCGGGTGGCGGCATCCATGATGACCGCATGATCGGGCTGCTCCAGGCGCACGCTGCGAATGTGGGGCAGGGCGGTGCGCTGGGTGTCTTTCACGTACTGCATCAGGCAGCCGGCGGCGCACAGGGCGGTCTCGCTCTGCTCGACCCCAAAGCCCACCAAATCCTGGGTGCCGAACTGCTGGCACAAGAGCTTGCGGGCGGTGCCGAGCTCGAACTCCCACTCCGGGCGGCGGCGCAGACCGCGGCGACCCTCGACATGGTGCAGGAAGGCGAACGATTCGGGGTAGAGCAGCTCCGCCGGATTGGTGCGTTGCAGCTCCGCCAGCAGGGTCTCTTCTTTCTCGAACTGGTTGATGAAGAAGCGACCGGAGCCGATGTCCATGGTGCCGTAACCGAAGCGGCGGCCATCGTGGTAGACGGCGGCGATCAGGTTGTCCTGCCGCTCGCTGAGCAGCGCCTCGTCGGAGACGGTACCCGGGGTGATGATGCGAATAACCTTGCGCTCCACCGGCCCCTTGCTGGTGGCGGGATCCCCCACCTGCTCGCAGATGGCGGCCGATTCGCCGAGCTGTACCAGCTTGGCGAGATACCCCTCGATGGCGTGATAGGGCACCCCGGCCATCGGGATGGGGCTGCCGGCCGACTGGCCGCGCTTGGTCAGGGAGATGTCGAGCAGCTGGGAGGCCTTGCGGGCGTCGTCGTAGAAGAGCTCGTAGAAGTCACCCATGCGATAGAACAGCAGGATCTCCGGGTTTTCGGCCTTGAGAGTCAGATACTGCTGCATCATGGGGGTGTGGGCGCTCAAGTTGGCGCCTGGCGCTTGGTATTGTGCTGTCATGTGCTATTCCAGAAGGTGCTCTTGCGGGCAAACGTCTGCCGTCATGGGTCTGAATCTGGGGGTCATTCTACATGCTCGAGGCAAGATGGTGAGGAGGAATCTCCGTCTTGGGGGCAAAGCCGGCATCCCGTCGCGGATCTGTGCATCCGGCTGATGCTGGCCAGAGTGGCCTGGGATGGAGCCTGGCCAAGAAGAGGCACGGGGGAGGAGAAATAGCATCCCCGCACGGATGCGGGGATGGGAGAGACGGGGAGAGTGTCGCCCTCAGTACATGGCTTCGCTGCCGCTCAGCATCTCGTGCAGCTTGGCTTTCTGCTCGGGCGTCAGCACCTGGCTCACCTCGAAGAGGTAGTGGGCGCGATGGTAGCGAGCCTCGGCCTGTACGTCGCTGATGGTCTGCAGCTGTTTCTTGGCGGCCGCCTCATCCCACTTGCCGGACTTGATCATGTTGACGATGACGTCCTGGCCGATGGCATCGAGCTTGATTGAGCCCAGCTCCCTGGTGGCCTGCTCGCGCAGCCCCTTGATCTGCTCCACCTGGGCGCTGGAGAGGTTCAGCTCCTGGGCCAGGGTGGTCTCGCTCTGCAGCTCGGCGGTACCCTCGGTGGCAAAGGCATGGGTGGCGATACACATTGCGAGGGCTGTCATGGCGACGTTGAACGGATGCTTCATCCGGCTTTCTCCTTGGT
Organism: Aeromonas sp. LsrichE-8G; assembly: GCF_022869435.1. Lineage (NCBI taxonomy): Bacteria > Pseudomonadati > Pseudomonadota > Gammaproteobacteria > Aeromonadales > Aeromonadaceae > Aeromonas > Aeromonas sp. LsrichE-8G. The sequence continues at coordinate 11,217 of NZ_JALIHH010000074.1, read as the reverse complement.
CTGATGGGATGGAAACCGCATGCATGGCGGTGTTGGAACATGATAACGAGCAGCCATGTACTGGAGCTTAAGCGACGACAACTTGCTGACGCAGTGGCCCCGGGGTCGGTTGCCCGAGGAGCGGGGCAACTGCATAATGAGCGCCATATTTCGCCTGGAAGAGGCCGGAAGAGGACGCGATGATGGGACTTGAAGCAGAGATCTCCCGCTTATCCCGGGAACTGGGCGAGGCACTGCTGGCCAGAGGCTGGCTGGCCGCCACGGCGGAATCCTGTACCGGCGGCGGGGTTGCCACTGCCATCACGGATACTGCCGGCAGCTCTGCCTGGTTCGATCGCGGTTTCGTGACCTACACCAACGAAGCCAAACAGCAGATGCTCGGCGTTAGCATCGACAGCCTGTTGCGCCACGGCGCCGTCAGCGAACCCGTGGTGCTGGAGATGACCCGGGGCTGCCTGGCTCGCTCCGATGCGGGTATCTGCGTGGCCATCAGCGGTATCGCCGGGCCTGGTGGTGGCAGCGAGGAGAAACCGGTCGGCACTGTCTGGTTTGCCTGGGCAGATCGTACCGGTCGTCACCACTCCCTGCTCGCACGTTTCGATGGGGATCGCCATCAGGTGCGCCAGCAGGCGGTCAGACAGGCCTTGTCCGGACTCCTGGCACTGCTCAAATAAATTGGGCTTGATACTGTATACATAAACAGTATACTTAGCCCAACTTCACTTCTTACTCACGATTCCCAGCGGAGATTGGCATGGATCAGAACAAACAGAAGGCACTGGCGGCTGCGCTGGGCCAGATCGAAAAGCAGTTTGGCAAAGGCTCCATCATGCGTCTGGGCGACAGCAAGACCATGGATATCGAAGCCATCTCCACCGGCTCCCTCTCTCTGGACGTGGCGCTGGGGATCGGTGGTCTGCCGTGCGGTCGTATCGTCGAGATCTACGGTCCGGAATCGTCCGGTAAAACTACGCTGACCCTGCAGGTGATCGCCGAAGCCCAGAAGAAGGGCAAGACCTGTGCCTTCGTCGATGCGGAGCACGCACTGGATCCTATCTATGCCGCCAAGCTGGGCGTCAACGTCGACGACCTGCTCATCTCCCAGCCGGATACCGGTGAACAGGCACTGGAGATTTGCGACATGCTGGTGCGCTCCAATGCCGTCGACGTCATCATCGTCGACTCCGTGGCGGCCTTGACCCCGAAAGCGGAAATCGAAGGGGAGATGGGTGACTCCCACGTCGGCCTGCAGGCTCGTCTGATGTCGCAGGCGCTGCGTAAATTGACCGCCAACATCAAGAACGCCAACTGCCTGTGCATCTTCATCAACCAGATCCGGATGAAGATCGGTGTCATGTTCGGCAGCCCGGAGACCACCACCGGTGGTAACGCTTTGAAGTTCTACGCTTCCGTGCGCCTGGACATCCGTCGTACCGGCGCCATCAAGGAGGGTGACGAAGTGGTCGGTAACGAGACCCGCGTCAAGGTAGTGAAGAACAAGGTGGCGCCACCCTTCAAGCAGGCTGAATTCCAGATCTTCTATGGTGCCGGCATCTCCAAGGAGGGCGAGCTGGTGGACCTGGGCGTCAAGCACAAGCTGATCGACAAGGCGGGTGCCTGGTACAGCTACAACGGCGAGAAGATCGGCCAGGGTAAAGCCAACGTGATGAAGCTCTTCTCCGAAAACAAGGCACTGGCTGCCGAGGTGGAAGTGAAGCTGCGCGAGCTGCTGCTCTCCGGCGCCGCGCCGGTGGAGGAGAAGGCCACGGCTGCCGAATACGCCGAGTTTGAAGCCGAAAACGAACAAGAGTTCGAATAAGGAATGAGGAAAGGCCGGGTTGATACCCGGCCTTGTTGTTTATGGTGGATGAATCAGTGAACGAGCCGGGCGAGCCCGTCGAATTGACCTTTGAAGAGCAGGTCGCCGCCGCCCGCGCCTTTGCCATGCGCAGTCTTGCCCGCCGCGAAAGTGCTGAATCCGAGCTGGCCAGACGCCTGCGTCAGAAGGGATTCGAGGAGGAGGTGGTCGCCGTTGTACTCGACCATTGCCGTGGCTATGGCTGGGTCAATGACGATCGTTACGGTGCCATGGCGGTGCGGGCCGGTGCGGCCAAAGGCCATGGTCCGCTCAGGATCCGCTTCGACCTGCGTCGCAAGGGGCTGGATGACACCCAGATCGAGGCGGCCCTGGATCAACCCGAGCTCGACTGGTTCGAACTGGCGCTTGCGTTGTTGTCGCGTCGGGCAAAGGCGACCGACTTTGCCGACTTCAAACTGCGCCTGAAGTGGCTCAAATATCTGATGGGGCGTGGTTTTACCCAGGAGCAAGCCCGTTACGCCCTCTCAGCCATGCAAGGTGAGCAATAGTGGCGCGCCGAGGTTGGACCTATGGGCAGGATTTCCCTTGGTGTGCGGTGCGGCTGGTGGGGAATATCAGCCCTTCGCCGGGTCTGTCGATGGTGGCCCTGTGGTCGAGCGAGGCATCCCGAAGCCCCCCTGTTGCGACGTGCTTGCGGGTGCTGCTGCCAAACGCTGGCCCCTTGGGGGCTATTTCACCCGCCAAGGGTCCCCACGTTTTACTTTACCCTGCAGAAAACTTACATTAATGCGGTTAAAAGTCCGTATTCGAATCAAGCAGGATTTTCCATGTACATGTCCACGTCAGAGATTCGCGCTGCGTTTCTCGAGTATTTCCGCACCCAGGGACACCAGGTTGTCTCTTCCAGCTCGCTGGTACCGCACAACGATCCGACCCTGCTGTTCACCAACGCAGGGATGAACCAGTTCAAGGACGTGTTCCTTGGCGCCGACAAGCGTGCCTATCACCGTGCCACCACGGCCCAGCGTTGCGTGCGGGCTGGCGGCAAGCACAATGACCTGGAAAACGTCGGCTATACCGCCCGTCACCATACCTTCTTCGAGATGCTGGGCAACTTCAGCTTCGGTGACTACTTCAAACAGGACGCCATCCGGTTTGCATGGGAATTCCTGACCGGTACCCTCAAGCTGCCCAAAGAGCGCCTGCTGGTGACCGTCTACGCGACTGATGACGAAGCCTTCGACATCTGGGAAAAAGAGGTCGGCGTGCCGGCCGATCGCATCGTGCGCATCGGTGACAACAAGGGTGCTCCTTATGCATCCGACAACTTCTGGGCCATGGGCGATACCGGCCCATGCGGTCCCTGCACCGAGATCTTCTACGACCACGGCGATCACATCTGGGGTGGCCCTCCCGGTTCACCGGAAGAGGATGGCGACCGCTTCATCGAGATCTGGAACGTGGTCTTCATGCAGTTCAACCGTCAGGCTGACGGCACCATGGAGCCGCTGCCCCGTCCGTCCGTGGATACCGGCATGGGTCTGGAGCGTATCTCCGCCATCATGCAGGGGGTGCACTCCAACTATGAGATCGACATCTTCCAGGCGTTGATCAAGAAGGCGGCCGAGATTGTCGGCACCACGGATCTGAGCAACCAGTCCCTGCGCGTCATCGCGGACCACATCCGTTCCTGCGCCTTCCTGGTGGCTGACGGTGTCATGCCCTCCAATGAAGGTCGCGGCTACGTGCTGCGCCGCATCATCCGCCGCGCCGTGCGTCACGGCCGCAAGCTGGGTGCTACCGACGTCTTCTTCTACAAGCTGGCTGCCGAGCTGGCCGTGCAGATGAAGGATGTGGCGGCGGAACTGATCGCCCAGCTGCCGCTGGTCGAGCGAGTGTTGCGCATCGAGGAGGAGCAGTTCGTCCGCACGCTGGACAGAGGTCTGCTGCTGTTGGAAGACGCCCTGGCCAACCTCGGTGATGCCAAGGTGATCCCGGGTGAAGTGGTGTTCAAGCTCTATGACACTTACGGCTTCCCGGCCGACCTGACCGCCGATGTGGTGCGCGAGCGCGAGATCGGCATCGACGAAGAGGGCTTCAAGGCCGAGATGGAGAAGCAGCGCGCCCGCGCGAAAGAGGCTTCCAGTTTCGGCGTGAACTACAACGACGTGCTGAAGCTCGATTTCGAGACCCCCTTTACCGGTTACAAGCAGCTGAGCCAGAACACCCAGGTGGTCGGTATCTACAAGGATGGTGTCGAGGTCAATGGCCTCATCGCCGGTGAAGAGGCAGTGATCGTGCTGGCGGAGACCCCCTTCTATGCGGAGTCCGGCGGTCAGGTGGGTGACAGCGGCATCCTCAAGGTGGATGACGGCATCTTCGCCGTCACCGACACCCAGAAAGCGGGCAAGGCGATCATCCACAAGGGCTATCTGGAACTGGGTACCCTGGAGAAGGGAGCCGAGGTCGAGGCCGTGGTCGATGGCGACCGTCGTCAGGCCATCGCCCTTAACCACTCCGTGACTCACCTGCTGCACGCGGCCTTGCGCCAGGCGCTGGGTGAGCATGTGACCCAGAAAGGATCCCTGGTGGGCGCCGAGCGCATGCGCTTCGACTTCTCCCACTTCGAAGGGCTGACCATGGCGACCATTCGCCGGATCGAGGAGCTCGTCAACGCCCAGATCCGTGCCAACCACGAGGTGGCCACCCAGCTGATGGGGCTGGAAGAGGCCAAGTCAGCCGGTGCCATGGCGCTGTTTGGCGAGAAATATGAAGACGATGTGCGCGTGGTACGCATGGGCGACTACTCCACCGAGCTGTGTGGCGGTACTCACGCCAAGCGCACCGGTGATATCGGCTTCTTCAAGATCATCGCCGAGAGCGGCATCGCGGCTGGCGTGCGCCGTATCGAAGCGGTCACCGGCAAGAGCGCCATCGATCTGATGCACCAGCTGGGTGAACAGATCGAAGAGGCCGCCGCGCTGGTGAAGGGCGATCAGTTCTCCATCGCCGACAAGGTTCGCCAGGTACTGGACAAGGCCAAGATGATGGAGCGCGAGCTGGAACAGCTCAAGGCCAAGCTGGCGGCGCAGGCGGGTAACGACCTGCTGAGCCAGGTCATCGACATCAATGGCCAGAAGGTGCTGGTTGCCGCCCTGGAAGGGGTCGACCCCAAATCCCTGCGCGGCATGCTGGACGAGCTGAAGAACCAGATGAAATCCGGTGTCGTGCTGCTGGCAACCAGCAGTGATGGCAAGGTCAACCTGATCGCGGGCGTGACCAATGACCTGACCGGCAAGGTCAAAGCTGGTGAGCTGGTCAATCTGGTGGCCCAGCAGGTGGGTGGCAAGGGCGGTGGTCGTCCCGACATGGCACAGGCGGGTGGTACCCAGCCTGAGGCGGTGCCGGCGGCGCTGCAATCCGTTCACTCCTGGCTGGAAGAGCGCCTGTAAGCGGGCGAGGTGATCTGTGGCACTCTATGTACAGAAGTACGGTGGCACCTCGGTCGGCACGCTGGAGCGGATCGAGGCAGTTGCTGAGCGGGTTCAACTGACCCGTGCCCAGGGACATGACGTGGTGGTGGTGGTCTCCGCCATGTCGGGCGAAACCAACCGGTTGCTGGGCATGGCCCAGCAGCTGGACCAGGATGCCAACCGGCGCGAGATGGATGTGCTGATCTCCACCGGTGAGCAGGTCACCATTGCGCTGCTGGCGATTGCGCTCAACAAGCGCGGTTGCCCTGCAGTCTCGATGACCGGTGATCAGGTCCGCATCCACACCGACTCCGCCTATGGCAAGGCGCGCATCACCCGTATCGACACCGAGCAGGTGGAAGCCGCACTCGGTGCCGGCAAGGTGGTAGTGATTGCCGGTTTCCAGGGGCGCGATGAGCATAATGCCATCACTACCCTGGGCCGAGGGGGTTCGGATACCACCGCGGTGGCCGTGGCTGCGGCCATCAAGGCCGATGAGTGCCAGATCTTTACCGATGTGGACGGGGTGTATACCACGGATCCGCGCATCGAGCCCAAGGCGCGTCGCCTCGATACCATCACCTTCGAGGAGATGCTCGAGATGGCGAGTCTCGGTGCCAAGGTGTTGCAGATCCGTTCGGTCGAGTTCGCGGGCAAGTACCGCGTGCCGCTAAGGGTGCTGTCGAGTTTCGTCGACGGAGAGGGAACCTTAATCACATATGGAGGTGAGAGGATGGAAGCACCCCTGGTATCCGGCATTGCGTTCAATCGCAACGAGGCCAGCCTGACCATTCTGGGTGTGCCGGACAGGCCGACCGTGGCCGCGCAGATCCTGAATCCGATCAGCGACGCCAACATAGATGTCGACATGATAGTGCAGAACACCATGGGGGATGGCACCGCCGATTTCACCTTCACGGTGAATCGCGATGATTATCGCCGGGCCCGCGCCTTGCTGGAGGAGACCGCCAGCGAGCTGGGGGCCGCCTGCGTGCAGGGCAACGGAGAGATCGCCAAGGTCTCCATCGTCGGGGTCGGCATGTGGAATCATCCTGGTGTAGCGCGCACCATGTTCAAGGTATTGGGTGAGGAAGGGATCAACATGCAGCTGATCTCCACCTCTGAAATCAAGATATCCGTGGTGATTGACGAGAAGTACCTGGAGCTGGCCGTGCGTTCGTTGCACTCGGCGTTCGGGTTGGATCAAGAGCCTCATGAGCAGCCCTTGGGAAACAATCCCTGATTGATTTAGTTTCAACCATTTACCATATCGGTATCTTTGTAAGATAATGGCGCATATCGATATAAATACAAAACAGGATACAGGAGCAAGCGAATGCTTATTTTGACTCGTCGTGTAGGGGAAACCCTGATGATTGGTGACGAAGTAACCGTTACCGTACTGGGCGTAAAAGGGAACCAGGTTCGTATCGGTGTGAATGCACCGAAAGAGGTTTCCGTACACCGCGAAGAGATCTACATGCGGATACAGGCCGAGAAAGTCCCGGGCCAACCGAATTTCTAAGCCATTTCATGGCTGCCTGAAGGCGACATCCCGGATGTCGCCTTTTGTTTTTCAGGGGCCTGCAAATCGGCCTGCAGAGCGCGAAACTACTGGGTAAGTGTCGATATTGCTTGAATATTCCACTCTTTGGCCAAATGCTGAGCGAACGCTCTGTTTTCTCCAAAAAAGTGTTTGACTAAAAATCCCTGTGAAGTATTATCAGCCCCGCAAACGGAGAGGTGGCCGAGAGGCTGAAGGCGCTCCCCTGCTAAGGGAGTATGCGGCTTATACCCGCATCGGGGGTTCGAATCCCCCCTTCTCCGCCATTTTGCGCCCGTAGCTCAGCTGGATAGAGTACCTGGCTACGAACCAGGTGGTCAGAGGTTCGAATCCTCTCGGGCGCACCATATTTGACTCTTGGAGTCATGTGTTGACCATCAGCAAGTCGGCACTAAAGAAGGCTTACTGTTGAGTAAGCTTTTTTTATCGTTTGAAAACAGGGCGCCCGTAGCTCAGCTGGATAGAGTACCTGGCTACGAACCAGGTGGTCAGAGGTTCGAATCCTCTCGGGCGCACCATTTCAAGCAATACAATGATTTATGAGCGCCCGTAGCTCAGCTGGATAGAGTACCTGGCTACGAACCAGGTGGTCAGAGGTTCGAATCCTCTCGGGCGCACCATGTTTCAAGCAGTGCAACAATTTATGAGCGCCCGTAGCTCAGCTGGATAGAGTACCTGGCTACGAACCAGGTGGTCAGAGGTTCGAATCCTCTCGGGCGCACCATATTTCAAGCAGTACAACAAGTTGTGAGCGCCCGTAGCTCAGCTGGATAGAGTACCTGGCTACGAACCAGGTGGTCAGAGGTTCGAATCCTCTCGGGCGCACCATACAGACAGCCTCGACGTCAGTCGGGGCTGTTTTTTTATGGGCGATTTCCTCCTCCCCATCATGGGGTTGCCTCTCTCGTGTCCTTCTCCCTGACGCTCCCACGGGGGACGGTTCCCCCTGGCTGCACGTGCCCCCGGGTCACCACTCTCGACGTATCTTGCGTGGCAGGCTGCTGACGCATCCCGTGGCCGTGCCTGTGGACCTGGGTGCCCTTACCATAACGCACTATGCTGTGCGGGGCTGGCGCCCTCTGGCGGCCTGCTGAGGCATTTGGCGGGCAATAAAAAAGGATGCCGCGGCATCCTTTCATATCTTCGTGGAGAGAATCAGCTTTTCAGCCACTTGCGGATGCGGTTGGCATCCCCGACAGGGGTGCGTTTGCCCACCGAGTTGAGCAGTACGATGGCGAGCTCCTGACGATCCGGTTTGGCACGCATCAGCAGGCAGCGGCCCGCCTCGTCGGTATAGCCTGTCTTGGAGAGGCGTACATCCCAGTCCGGGTTCTTCACCAGGGGGTTGGTATTGTTGAACATCAGGCTGTAGGCCGGCTTGCGAAAGCGCATCTCCCTGCTGGTGTCCTGGGTGAATTCACGGATCAGCGGCTGTCGATAGGCCGCAGAGAGGAGCTTGGCCAGATCCTGGGCGGTGGAGACGTTGCGGGTGGAGAGACCGGTGGAGTCATAGTAGCGGGTGTTGCGCATGCCGAGCTGTTTGGCCTTGTTGTTCATGGCGCGGATGAAGGCTTGGCGACCCCCCGGGTAGTGGCGGGCAAGCGCCGAGGCCATGCGGTTCTCGGAGGACATCAGCGCCAGATGCAGGGCGTCGCGGCGGCTGACCTGGGTGCCCATGCGCACCCGTGAATAGGTGTGCTTGATGTTGTCCCTGTCGTTCTGATCGATGGTCAGGGTCTGATTGAGGTTCTGGCGGGCATCCAGCACCACCAGCGCCGTCATCAGCTTGGTGAGGGAGGCGATGGGGCGCACCCGGGTGGGGTTTTTCTGATACAGGGTCTTGCCGGTGTTGACGTCCATCACCAGGGCACTGCCCGATTTGAGCTGCAGCTTGGCCGGGTCGGGGGTCGCCAGGGCTGTCTGCGAACCCAGCAGTCCCATCAATCCACCTACCAGCGCGATTGCGCGAATCCAACACCCCATACAACCAACTCCATCCACAGCGAAAAAAGGCGCTAGATTCACTCATTTTTGCCCCTGCTTTACAAGAGCGAGCTGGGGGAATTCGCCACTATTTTCCATAAAAAAGGGCCGCCTGTGGGCGACCCTGTGGTTTGTCTCACTCTCTGGAGACGCCGGGCTTGCGTCTGCTCCACCAGCGCCAGACCAGAGCGATGAGGCCGCCCACCAGCAGCACGACCGGCAGGTAGAGAATGACGCTGAGAAATTGGGACTCATACTGCGCGGCCAGCTTGGTGTGGCTCAGGTAGTAACCCAGCCCGACCAGGGGGCAGATCCACATGATGGAGCTGATCAGGTTGACCACCAGGAAGCGCCCCTGGGGGATCTCGTTGGCGCCGACGATATAGGGGTAGGCGGTACGCACGAAGGCGATGTAGCGGGCGGTGATCAGGGTGATGATGCCGTACTTGTTGAGCAGGTAGTGCACCTTCTCCTTGTGCTTGTCATCGAGGTGGGACATCAGCCTGTGATACATCCGGGTGTGGCCGAGGAAACGCCCCTGCATGTAGCCAAGCCAGGTACCGACGAAGGTCGCCATGATCAGCAGCGGGACCACCGCCATCGGCAACACCCCCTGATAGATCAGCACGCCGGTCAGGATCAGCAGGGTATCCCCTGGCAGGAAGGCGGTGGGGATAAAGCCATTCTCGAGCACCAGGAAGGTCAGCAGGACGACATAGACCATGAAGACCATCTTGGGATCAGAGAGTGTCGCCAGATCCTGATGCATAAAGGCGTGAGCCAGGTGGTAAAACTGCTCCATACATGCAAACTCCGCAGGTTAGCTGGGTTGGTCGGTCAAGGGCATGGCAAGTACCTTGTCGATGCGCAGGCCGTCCATATCCACGATTTCCAGTTGCCACTGTTCCAGGGTGACCAGGTCTCCGGTCTGGGGAAGGCGGCCAAGGAGCAGCATGATAAGCCCTCCAAGGGTGTGATAGTGATGTTTTTCTTCTTCCGGCAGACGAACCAGCTCCAGACAGTCCTTCAATTCTGGCAGTGGAATGAGGCCGTCGAGCAGCCAGCTGCCGTCGGCGCGCTGGAAGGCCCAGTTGTCCTCCCCATCTTCCTGCTGGAAGTCGCCGGCCAGGGTTTCCAGCAGATCCTGCTGGGTGACCAGCCCCTGCAGCTCGCCATATTCGTCCACCACCAGCACCATGTGCTCAGAGTGGGTACGGAAGTGGTTGAGCAGCTCCAGGCCGTTGAGGGTCTCCGGCAGCAGGCTGCCGTCCTGGGTCAGCGCCGCCAGATCGATGGGTTCTCCCTTGATGTAGGCGTGCAGCACCTTGCTGACGTTGAGGATGCCGACGAGATCCGACAGGCTGCCGTCACAGACAGGGAAGAAGCTGTGGCGATACTCCACCAGACGTTGGAGGTTCACTTCCAGCGGCAGTGACAGGTCCAGATAGCGGATGTCGCTGCGCGGCACCATCAGGGAGGCCAGGCTGCGTTCGTCGAGGCGGAACACGTTGCGCAACATAGTGTGCTCATGGTCCTCGATCACCCCCGCTTCGGAGCCCTCTACCAGCATGGCGTGGATCTCCTCCTGAGTGACGTTGTTGCTGCTGCGCTGATCGACCCGCAGCAGCCGCAGGCTGGCGTTGGTGGAGGCGGAGAGCAACCAGACGAAGGGACGGGTCAGGGTCGCCAGCCAGAGCATGGGGCGGGCTACCAGACAGGCGATGCGCTCGGCGCTGAGCTGTCCGAGGCGTTTGGGCACGAGCTCCCCTACCACGATGGAGAGATAGGTGACCAGCACGACTACGATGACGGTGGCGAGCAGGCTGCTGCTCTTGGGGGAGAGCCCCCACTCCTGCAGCCAGAGGGCGAAGGGCTGGGCCAGCAGGGACTCGCCATAGATACCGTTGAGCAGGCCGATGCTGGTGATGCCGATCTGCACGGCGGAGAGGAAATGGGTCGGATCTTCCCCGAGCTTGAGAGCGATGGCGGCGGAGCGGCTCCCTTCGCTTGCCATTTTGGCGAGGCGTGCCTTGCGTGCCGTCACGATGGCGATTTCCGACATGGCGAAGACGCCATTGAGCAAAATCAATCCAAACAGGATCAATATTTCCATACTGCAGCAGCACTCCCGATAGAAAAGACCGCTGGCAGTGTAATGAATTTGCGGGCTCTGCGCTTGTGAAAGGAGGTGATTTGGCTCGTGAATTTTTGAATATCGCCCCGGCGGGAGGGATAATACCAATCAGATTAAAGATGTGATCTAATTGCTCTATTCTGGTTTCACTGTACTCAGTATGTCCGATCCAATCGATTTCTTGGCCCTCGCCAAGGCAGAAACCAACGCCAGGAAACGCATGCGATTCCTGGCGTTAGCACAC
>NZ_JALIHH010000073.1:0-467 GCF_022869435.1 Aeromonas sp. LsrichE-8G | reverse complement strand
CAGAGCGCAGCAAAAGCGGGTTGTCACACCGGGGCAGAATGCCAAGCATTATCTGGCAGGCGTTCTCCACGCAGGCAACGGAAGGGTACTTTACGTCAGCGGGATCAAGAAAAACTCATCGCTGTTTATTGCCATGCTGGAAAAGCTGCGCCACCACTACCGACGAGCCAAAACCATCACGTTGATCCTCGATAACTACATCATTCACAAAAGCAAACAGACCGAGCGATGGTTGAAGAAGAATCCCAAGTTCTGCCTGGTGTTCCAGCCAGTTTACAGCCCTTGGGTTAATCACATAGAACGGCTATGGCACAAGTTACATGAAACCATCACGCGCAATCATCAATGCAGAGGGATGGCAAACCTGCTGGCCCGAGTGAAACACTTCATGGATACCGTGTCTCCTTTCCCGGGGAATGGCTATGGCACAGCGAAGGTGTAGCACTATTGGGATCAGTTATTTAGTT
>NZ_JALIHH010000072.1:0-2835 GCF_022869435.1 Aeromonas sp. LsrichE-8G | reverse complement strand
TGAAACCATCACGCGCAATCATCAATGCAGAGGGATGGCAAACCTGCTGGCCCGAGTGAAACACTTCATGGATACCGTGTCTCCTTTCCCGGGGAATGGCTATGGCACAGCGAAGGTGTAGCACTATTGGGATCAGTTATTTAGTTCACAAGGAAGGTGACTCCTTGCCTGGCTCAGCGCCGGCTCAATCAGATCCAGATCCTCGCTCACCAGGGCCTGATGCAGGGCGTGCAGGCAGACCTCCCGCGCTTCCCCCTGGGCCAGCGGGGAACTGACCGCGCCCGGCATAGGTATCGATGGAGTGTTGTGCACGCTCCAGGGCCTCGAGGAAGGGTGCGATAAGCTGGCTGGTGTCGCCACCCTGCTCGATGGCCTCGTTCAACTCGGCACTGATACGCGCCACATCGGTGAGTGACAGGCTCCCCGCCCCCCCCTTGAGCTTGTGGGTCAGGCTCGCGGCCGCATCGGTCTCGTGCTGGGCGATATAGTCCGGCAACACGGTACCAACCGTCATGTAGTCATCGCGAAAACGCCGCAGGTATTTAAGATAGACCGAGGCTTCACCCCAGTTGCGCAGTCCGGTATCGATATCGATGCCGGCCACCGGCTCATGGGGGAGTGGCTCGTCGCTCACTGTGAGCGGCAGGACACAGTCCGGCAGATAACGCAGCAAGGTCGCGATAAGCTGCTCCACATCGAGCGGCTTGGCGATGAAGTCGTTCATGCCAGAGGCCAGCGCCGCCTCCCGCTGATCCTTGAATACCCCTGCGGTGAGTGCCAGCACGGGAGTCTCCTCCCGCCCCGGCAGCAGACGCAGGCGACGGGTCGCCTCGTAGCCATCCATCACTGGCATCTGCACATCCATGAGTACCAGATCGATGCGCCGTGCCGGATCTGCCAGGCAGGCCAGGGCTCTCTCCCCATCGATGGCGGTGATCACCTCGGCCCCCTCCCGTTGCAACAAGCGGGTCGCCACCTCCAGGTTGATGTCGCTGTCATCCACCAGCAGTATGTGCACGCCCGGCAGGCGCAGACGGCGCTGGCCACTCTCAAGGGGCTCCACATGCTCGCGCTTCTCGTGGATGAGACGTGCCACCGCGTTGTAGAGACTGGAGCCGGTGACCGGTTTGTGCAGCACCAGATCCACCTGATCCGAGCCGGGGCGGTGCATCAGTTCATCCTGGGAATAGGCGGTCGCCATGATGATGATGGGTGAACGCTCCTGCTGCTCGAAGGCGCGGCGAATGGCCAGGCAGGTCTCGAGCCCGTCCATGCCCGGCATGATCCAGTCGAGCAGGATCACGTCAAAACGCTCCCCCTGGCGCAGCAGATGGTGCAGCGCCTGCTCACCGGACTCCACCACCCGCGACTGCCATCCGAGGGAACCCACCGTCATCGACAGGGCGTCGCGGGTCACCTGATTGTCGTCGGCGATGAGCAGCGAGATGTGCTGCAGGCGCTCGTTCAAGGCCTCGGGCCGCTCCCCCTGCTCCAGCCGGACGCGGAACCAGAATTCGCTCCCCTTGCCAAGCTCGCTGGTGACGCCGATGTCCCCCCCATCAGATTCACCAGGCGGCGACTGATGGTCAGACCAAGCCCGGTGCCCCCGAAGCGGCGACTGGTGGAGGAGTCTGCCTGGGAGAATGCATTGAAAATGTTGGCCTGCTGCTCGGGGGGAATGCCGATCCCGGTGTCGCGCACCCGAAACAGCAAGGTGGCCATGCCGTCTTGCTCTGATTCCAGCACAACCTTGACCTCCACCTCGCCGCGTTCGGTAAACTTGATGGCATTGCCGGTCAGGTTGAGCAGCACCTGCTCGAGGCGCAGGGCGTCCCCAATCAGATGGGAAACCGGCTCGGGGGCACTGCTCACCACCAGTTTGAGGTGCTTCTGGCCAACGCAGGTGGACATGATGGCCGCCACGTGATCGAGCACCTCTTCGAGACTGAATGGCACCCGCTCAAGCTTGAGCCGACCCGACTCAATCTTGGAGAAATCGAGGATGTCGTTGATGATCCCGAGCAGCGCCTGCCCGGCCTGGTGGATTTTGCGCACCAGGGCATGCTGACCATCCTCGAGCCCTCCCTGTTCGAGCAGGTAGGTCAGCCCCATGATGGCGTTCATGGGGGTGCGGATCTCGTGGCTCATGTTGGCGATGAAATCACCTTTGACCTGTGCCAACCTGGCCGCTTCCTGCTGGGCCAGTTGCTCCTTGTGCCTGCTGCGCACCAGTGCAGCCACACCGGCACCAAACAACAGCAGCAGCACGGCGCTGGCGGCCAAGATGATCCCCCAGATATGAGTGCGAATGGCCTGCAGCTCGCTGTGCGGCACCAGGGACGCGGCTTTCCAGATCAGCTGATCATGATTCTGTGCCGGGTACAGGGTGGTCCAGCTCCAGAGTCCGTCGGCAGACTCCATCTGGCCGTTTGATGCGTCCCAGAACGCCTGCCAGGCCTGGGGAGAAGTCTGCTTCAGAGTCAGATCCGGGCGCTCGAGCATGAAGCCCCACTCCCGGGATGGGTCCGGGCTGCGCAGCCAGTATCCGTCCTGGTTGAACAGCATGATGTGATCGGCTGCCTTGCCGCGGTTGTCGGCAAACTCCTTGAGCATACGGGCAGCCTGAACGTTGATTAGCAGCAGACCAAGATCACGTCCCCCAAGGCGCAGACGCTTGGCAATGCGGATCTTGACATCCTCCCCCACCTTAGCGCTTCGCGTCACAGGAGGGGGATCCCCATTACTGGGTGATAGCTGCTCGCGCAGTACCGGGTTCCTGCTTCATCGGGCGGCCTGATTGCACCGCGCCTCCACAGGCTAAAACGGCGTGTCCCG
>NZ_JALIHH010000071.1:0-6082 GCF_022869435.1 Aeromonas sp. LsrichE-8G | reverse complement strand
TGCAAACTACCCGATGCACACGAGTGTGCTGGAAGGGGTGAACAACAAGATCAAAGTGATAAAGCGTATGGCATATGGATTTAGGGACTCAGAATACTTTTTTCTGAAAATCAAGGCGGCCTTCCCCGGAAAGCCGCGATGAACCAAAAAAAAGATGCCCACGCCGGGGCATCTTGCATCGAGATTGACCCTCACCAGGGATAGGTCACCCCTGGCCACTCGGCCCAAGGGCCGTCCCGCCCCGGCAGACGCGGCTCGGACCAGCGCCATACCTTGCCGAGCCAGGCGCGCAGTTCGGCTTCGAGTTCGCTGTCCATGAGCGGCGCCTCGGCCACCTTCCAGAAGAAGAGCTCCACCTGCACCTCCGGCAGCACCGACGGATAGAGGTAAACCCCGCCCCAGAAGCGGGGCTCCCTGTCCGGGCTCCAGAGGCCATAGGCAAAGGAGCGCTTGGCCAGGAACTCGGAACGTTGCCACTCCAGATCGGCCTCGTGTTGACTCAGGCTAAAATGGGCGGAGGGCCACACATCGTCCGGGCGAAACAGCTGATGGAGCTGATCCCGCTCGCGCAGGATGGCGACAAACTCCACCACGGCCTGGGACGGCGTGGTGGGGAGCAACAGAAAATGCGGGTGCCGATAGGCCTTTGGCACCCGGAATCCCTTGGGAAAGTGGAGCATCAGAGCAGTTCCAGCAGGGCCTGCAGCGGGTGCTTGAGCTTCTCCCCCTCCATCCGCTTGACCTGGCTGCGGCACGAATATCCGGTGGCCAGGCAGCGAGCCTTGGGCAGGCGTTCAAGAGGCTCGGCCCAGCTCAGGCCATAGATCCCCTTGGAGTTCTCCACCTGCTTGGCGTCGTGACCATAGGTGCCCGCCATGCCGCAGCAACCCACCGACACCGGCTGCAAACGTGCACCGAAGCGACCAAACAGGGTGCTCCAGTCACCGTGGGTGGTGGGCTTGGCGGTCTTCTCGGTGCAGTGGGCAAACAGATACCAGGGGTCGGCGGCAGCCTCTTCCCGCAGCGGCAGCGCCTCGGCAGGCAGGGAGAGCAGCCACTCCTGGGGCAGCAGCACCTGGAAATCGCCGCGGGCGGGGCCGAGCGCCTTCACGTACTCGTCCCGGTAGCAGAGCACCAGAGAGGGGTCGACCCCCACCATGGGGATGCCGAGGGCCGCCACCTTGTTGAGGAACTGGGCGCTGCTGGCAGCAGTGCGGGCGAAGGCGCGCAGGAATCCCTTCACGTGCTGAGGCTTGCCGTTGGGTTTGAACGGCAGCAGGTAGGGCTGATAGCCCAGCTTGCTGGCCAGCTTCACTAGGTCACGCACCACGGGGGCGTCGTAGTAGCTGGTGAAGGGATCCTGCACGATGAGCACCACTTTTTGGCGCTGCTCGGGGCTCATGGCCTCGAGGCCCGGCAGATCGAAATAGCGGGCGCGGTGATCCCGCAGCTCCTCGGCCAGGGTCGGCACGGAGAGCAGCGGCACATCCACCATGCCGATGCTCTTCTCGGTCGCCTTCTGGGCCCACTCTTTTTCGAGGAAGAAGTTGACCAGCTTGGGGGCCTTGGCCAGCAGGGGCGCATAGCTTTCTACCGTGCCCACGAAATAATCCTTGGGGCCGCGCAGATATCGGCTGTGATAGAGCTGCATGAAGCGGGCGCGGAAGGTGGGCACATCCACCTTGATGGGGCACTGGCTGGTGCATGCCTTGCACGCAAGGCACCCCTCCATCGCCTCCATCACCTCATGGGAGAAGTCATACTCGCCCCGGGCGCGGGCCACCGTATTGCGGAACTTGTCGACGATCTGCTTGAAGCGTAGACCCCCGCTTTGCAGCGCCACCTCTTCGGCAAGGGGATCGAAGCCCTGCTCCGACAACTGGCGCAGCCATTCACGCATCAGGCCAGCCCGCCCCTTGGGGGAGTGACGGCGGTCGCGGCTGATCTTGACCGAGGGGCACATGGGGGAGTCGGTCTCGAAGGTGAAACACAGACCGTTGCCGTTGCAATCCAGCGCCCGTGTATAGCTCTCGCGCACGGCAATCGGGATCTGGCGGTCGAACTTGCCGCGCTTGGGCCCGTCCACCGAGACAAGCGAAGCGCCGCTGCCATAAGGCATGCAGATCTTGCCCGGGTTGATGCGGTTGGCCGGGTCGAACGCCCCCTTGACCCGTTGCAGCTCTTCCCACAGCTCGCCGAAGAAGGCGGGGCTGTATTCGGAGCGAAAGCCCTTGCCGTGCTCCCCCCACATCAGGCCGCCGTATTTGGCGGTGAGCGCCACCACCTGATCGGAGATGCGCCGCAGCAGCACCTCCTGCTCGGGATCGCACAAGTCCAGCGCCGGGCGCACGTGCAGCACCCCGGCATCGACGTGGCCGAACATGCCGTAGTCAAGGCCGTGAGCGTCCAGCAGGGCGCGAAACTCCATGATGAAGTCCGCCAGGGATTCCGGCGGCACGGCGGTGTCTTCGGTGAAGGCCACCGGCTTCTTGCGCCCCTCGGCGTTGCCGAGCAGCCCCACCGACTTCTTGCGCATGCCATAGATGGTCTCGATGCTCGGCAGGTGGTCGCACACCTGATAGCCAATGACCCCGGCTTCACCACGCGCCAGCAGGCCGTCGATGCGCCGGCACAGCTCCGCCACCTTGGCCTTGTGCGCATCCTCGTCGGTGTCGGCAAACTCGACGATGTTGAGCCCCTGCAGATCCTTGCCGGGCACATCCTGGATGAGATCCTTCACCGAGTGCCAGATGATGTCGGCGCGAGCCAGTCCCAGCACCCGGGAGTCCACCGTCTCCACCGACAGGGCGTGGGCCTGTACCATAAAGGGGGCGTTTCTGAGCGCGGAGGGGAAGCTGTCGTACTTGACGTTGACGAGCGTGCGGTAGCGCGGGATGGGGGTGATGTTGAGCCTGGCTTCGGTGATAAAACCCAAGGAGCCTTCCGAGCCGCACAGCACCCGGCTCACATCCAGAGTGTCGGTATCGGGCTGATAGAGGTGCTTGAGATCGTAACCGGTCAGAAAGCGGTTGAGCTTGGGGAAGGTGGCCTCGATGTCGGCGCGCCGCTCGCGGCCGATGCGATAGAGGGTGCGATAGATCTCCCCCTCCCGGTTCTCGAGGGCCAGCTTGTCCGCCAGACGCTGACCGGTCACCGGCTCGGTCGCCATGAGATCGCCGTTTTCCAGCACGGCCTTGAGGCCGAGCACATGATCCGAGGTCTTGCCGTACACCAGCGACCCCTGCCCCGAGGCATCGGTGTTGACCATGCCTCCCAGGGTGGCCCGGTTGGAGGTGGAGAGATCCGGCGAGAAGAAGTAGCCGTGGGGCTTCAAATAGGCGTTGAGCTGGTCTTTGACCACCCCGGCCTGGGCCCGCACCCAGCCCTCTTCCAGATTAATTTCCATGATCTGGTTCATATGGCGCGAGAGATCGACGATAATGCCGCCGCCCAAGGATTGGCCATTGGTGCCGGTACCGCCGCCGCGAGGGAAGAAACTCAAGGTTGCGTACTCGGGCCCCTGGGCCAGCTTGAGCATCACCGCTATGTCATCCGCGCTGCGCGGATAGAGAACCGCCTGAGGTACGACCTGATAGACGCTGTTATCCGTCGCCATCGCCAACCGGCTTGCATAAGACTTTTCGATATCACCACGAAATGCTGATCGCGCCAGCAACTCAAGAAACTGCAGGGTTGTAGGTGACAAACTGTCCTGGTAATCGAGTCTCGGGATCATGAATCCTTGTTCCCATCCTTTGCTTGATGCCGGCATTCCGGCGACAACGACCGTTCGGGCCTGCCTCTTTGCGGGTGTCCGAACCAGTCCGCTCACATGTGAGCGGGCAGTATATCAGCTAGAAAACCGCTTGCGCGCGCAATCTTCACCATTTGAAAGGAGGACTTTTATGGCTCACTACAGCCATGTTATCAGTACGCTTATTCGCACCGAAAAACAGGCGCTGACCCTGTCGCTGTTTGGTTGCATCACCTTTGCCATTTTCGGGATCGGCTATGGTCTGTTCGTCGGTTCCAACGCCATCATGCTGGACGGCATCTTCACCCTGTTCAGCATGGGCATGACGGGCCTTGGGCTCATCACCGCCTACCTGGTTACCCGCCCCTCCGACGCCCGTTTCCAATACGGCTACGCCCATTTCGAACCCATCGCCAACGTCATCAACGGCGCCATCATTCTGCTGCTCTGCCTCGGTGCCCTCTATGGCGGCATCACCTCCCTGCTGGCGGGCGGACGGGAGATCGATCTCGGCCACGCCCTCATCTATGCCGTCGTCTCCACCTTCTTCTGCAGCATCCTCTATCTCATCGAGGCCGACGTGGCCGAGCGGGTCAACTCCGAGCTGGTGCGGGTGGACTCCAAGGAGTGGCTGGTGGATACCCTGCTCAGCGCCACCCTGCTCATCGGCTTTCTGGTCGCCATCGGGCTCGATACCCTGGGTTACGGCCACTACAACCGCTACATAGACCCCATGCTGGTCTCCCTGCTGGCCCTGTGCGCCACCCTCATTCCCATCAAGGTGCTCGGTCGCAACCTGCGGGAGGTGCTGAAGATCGCCCCCAAGGGAGAGGTCAAGCAGCGAGTCGAACACGAGATCGAGGCCCTGCGCCAGCGCCATGGCATCGAATGCTACAGCCACCTGGCGAAAAGCGGCCGCCGCTTCGATCTCGAGCTCAACATCCTGGTGGCCCCCGGCCAGGAGTGGCCCGTCGAGCGCCAGGATGCCCTGCGCCAGGAGCTCTGGTCCCGCCTCGGCGACACCCTGGGAGACGCCTGGCTGTCGGTCTGCTTCACCCGCGAGAAACGCTGGCTCTGATCCGGCGCTCGTCATTGCGCTGCAACGCGGGGCCCAGTCGCCCCGCGTCATGACTCCCGGCGCAACCGCCGCCAAGTTCCCTCCTCTGTCGAGGCCCCATCCTGCTTACCCCCTCACTCCTCGCGCCTTCCCCCTGTCCCGTTCAACCCGTCAGGAGAAAACGTTTACCACCCCTTCCGGATCAATATTCACTTTCATCCCAGGGAAAAATAATAAAAATTCGTTGCTAAAATAAAGTACCGCCGCTATTTATTCCGATCAGGGATGAAGGCTATTTCCTGCCTGGCAATGGAATTGTTGTTAACCGGAAAAATAAAATAATAAATCTCGTATCATTAAACAGTTGAGGTAATGTCCATGAAGAAAGTACTGATCGCTGCCATAACCCTGGCCATGGCGGGTGCGGCGAGCGCCGCCATTCCCCAGTTGAATTATGAGTGCCCGGGTCAAATCCAGATGCACAGCGATGAAGGTGGCCCCGTCTATATCAATGGCAAGGAGGCCAAACTCAAGAAGTACAGCGAGGAGTTCTACGAGGCCAAGGGCGCCGGCGTCACCCTCTCCATCAGCAACACCGGGGGCCAGTACGATGTCTCCTACACCAGCAAGAAAGGCTCGGGTACCTGCCAGCCAGGCTCCTCTGCGGCCCCTGCTGCAGCCACTGCCTCAGCCCCTGCCCACAAGGGCAGCCTCGCCGAGAAAGCCTGCCTGCAAGCGGTCTCCGCCAAGACCAAGGTGGCCCAGAGCAAGTTGCAGGTGACCGATGTGATGGACTCCGAGGCAGGGGTGGGCGTGACCATCAAGGTGCCGGGTGCCGATGCCCCCTGGTCCTGTCTAAGCGACAAGAAGGGGCATGTTCAGGGCGCGGCCTATACCGGCAATTGACCTGACGACCAGGGTTAAGGAAGGTGCGAATAAGCGGGGAAATTCTTCTCGGCTGACTCAGTCATTTCATTTTTTCAGTTTGAGCCGATTTTTTCTCCCGTAAATGCCTTGGGAAAGTGCGAACAAGTATCCCACGAACAAAAAATGAAAATTTTAGTCATTTAATATCAATGGGTTACCAGTAAATGCTCTCGTGCCATATGACTTATTCGCACCTTCCCTTGAATCAGCCTATTTAGACCGTTTCTTCGCCATTTAAGGCGTTATTCCCAGTTTTTAGTGAGATCTCTCCCACTGACGTATCATTTGGTCCGCCCGAAACAGGTTGGCCAGCGTGAATAACATCGCCAGTTGGTTATCGTTTT
>NZ_JALIHH010000070.1:0-40874 GCF_022869435.1 Aeromonas sp. LsrichE-8G | reverse complement strand
AAGTCATCAATAACATTCATGCCGATCATGGTTTCCCATAGAGGAAAAAAGTGATCGGCCTGGGATGTTATTGGGCGATCGGCATGGATGTTATTGAGTGATCGGCATGAATGTTATTGAGCGATCGCCATGCGTGGGAATACGCAGCAACTGGCGGCAACCCGGGGCTTAGATGCCTGCGGCGAGCAGGGGGAGTACCACACCATGGTGACCGACGGCCCCGGGTTTGCGGCGCCGCTGACGCTCGGCCACTGGCAGGTGGCGCGCCAGGAGCACCTCGCCTATCTGCAGGAGGACGAGGAATGACCTCTCACGATGGCGACACATAAAAAACGGGAGGCACTGGCCTCCCGTTTTGCTTGTCTATGACGCCGGCCTATCTGGCCAGCTTGCCCAGCACCCGCTTAAGCAGGCGGATGCGCGGCTCGATGCTCTCCAGCAGCAGGAATTCCGCCTCCGAGTGGAAGCCGCCCCCCATGGGGCCGAAGCCATCGAGGGACGGCACGCCTGCGGCGGCGGTGAAGTTGGCATCCGAGCCGCCCCCCGCCTCCAGCCAAGTGAAGGGGACGCCCTCCTCCCTGCCTGCCGCCTCCACCAGTGCCATCAGGGCCTCGGTGTCGCCGCTCGGGCGCATCGCCGGCTTGAAGCTCTGGCGCGCCACCTCGACCCGGCAACCGGCGAGGAAGGGGTTGTTGGCCATGAAGGTGAGCCGGTCGTGCACCGCCTGCGCCTCTTCGTTGCACCAGAAGCGCAAATCCACGATCGCCTCGGCAAAGTCGGGCACCACGTTGACGCCGGTACCGCCCTGCACCACCCCCACGTTCATGGTGGTGCCGGTCTCCATGTTGACCTGCTGGTTGATGGCGAGCACCCAGTGGGCCAGCTCCGTGATGGCGGAGACCCCTTGTGCCAGGGCCGAGCCTGTATGGGAGGCTTTGCCGTGGAAGGTGATGCGGTACTTGGCATTGCCCTTGCGGGCGCTGATGAGATCCCCGCTCGGGCGGGCCGCCTCGGCCACCAGCACGCAGCCGCTCTGTTTGGCTTTTTTCACCAGCCATTCTTTGGACCAGGGGGAACCAATCTCCTCGTCGCAGTTGCAGCAAACCAGCACCTTGAGCCTGGCCAGCACGGCCGGGTCCAGCTCTTTCAAGGCATACCAGGTAGAGAGCAGGCCGCTCTTCATGTCCGAGACGCCGGGGCCAAAGGCCTGATTGCCTTCGATTTTCAGCGGTCGCTTGGCCGCCGTCCCCTCGGGGAAGACGGTGTCCATGTGGCCCACCAGCATGACGTCGTAGTGATCCGCCCCCGGGGCATTGGTTGCCTCGAGGCAGGGGCCGCACTCGGCGGCGAACTGGTGGCGGGTCACCTGCCAGCCGATGGCCTCATATTTCTCGGTCATGATATCGGCGACCCGGGCCACCCCGGCCGGGGTGCGGGTGCCGCAGTCGAGGTTGATGAGCGGGGCGAGATCCGCCAGATAGGTATCGAGGGAGAACGGGCGCGTGAGGTCGTTCATTGTCTTCTCCATGGAACAATCTGCGTAAAACACAGACTGTTTTTGCAACGATAAGAGTGGGCGGGCACTCGACGCCGCCTCGTCAACGGCGGTCGGCCAGCGTGGATCAACTGGCCGCCGCCTCTACTACACCAGAGCCTTTACATGAACAGCAGATAGTTGAGGAGCAGCGCCGTCACCAGGGCCCCCGCCATGGGCACGCTGGTGCGCTTGACCACCACGAAGGGAGAGACCTTGGCGATGCCCGCACAGGCGATGAGCACCGCCGCGATGGGGGAGACGGTGCGGCCGATGCTCGAGGCGAGCTGCATCGGCAGCAGCATGGTCACCGCCGGCACGCCAAACTTGGCTGCCACCGCGGGGGCCAGGGAGGAGAAACTGAGGAAGGCTGCGTTGCCCGAGCCCATGATGACCGCCGCCACCATGATGAGCCCCACCATCACCAGGGTCATCAGGCCGCTGCCGATGCCGGCATTGCTGGCCGAATGGAGCAGGGTGTCGATGGCGCCGATGGCCTTGAGGGATTCGGCGAAGAGCTCGGCACAGACGATGAGCGCCACCACGGGGCCGAACACCTTGCCCATGCCGTCGAGGAAGCTGGAGAGCCCCGCGAAGGCGGTGCGCACCGAGCGGGTGCGCAGCAGCTCGCACAGCATGCCGATAAAGACCGACAGCAGCATGGCCACCTCCACGCTGACGCTGATGCTGGTCACCAGGAGCTTGGAGAAGGTCATCATCAGTACGAAGGGGATGATGGGCAGCAGGCCGTACCAGGTCGGCGCGGCCACCTCGTCCGCCCCTTTTTCGTCAAGCTCGGCGTGCTCGCCGCGATGCAGGGCCGGATCCCAGCCCTCCTGGCGGTCACAGTGCCGCTGCCAGAAGAAGTGCAGCACCATGGTCACCAGCAGCATGGGGACCACCAGCCAGATCTGGTAGTCGACGAAGTAGCTGGTGGGATCCATGCCGGATTGACCGGCGGAGAAGATGGCGTTGGTCTGGGTCGGGCCGATTTCGAACGCCTGGGAGGTGGCGATGACGCCGCAGGCGGAAGCCGGGCTGATGCCGAGGTTGCGCATCACCGGGTACATGGTGACCATCAGCAGCAGGCCAAGGCCGGTGGCGGAGGTGACGAACAGGGAGACGAAGACCGCCACCAGGTAGCAGATGGCCAGCATCAGGTAGCTGGACTGGATGCCCGCCACCGGTTTGACCGCCACCCGCACCAGGGCCTGGGAGGCGCCGATATGGGACATGTAGGTGGCAAAGCCCGCCACCGCCATGATGGTGAGGCCGAGCCCCGCCGCCCGGTAGGAGAAGATCCCTTTGAACACCTCGAACAGGTCGAACAGGGCGAAGCCGGTGCTCTTGTCGGCGGGCAGAATGGGGTGCAGTCCCAGCCAGTAGGCGACGGTGAAGAGGGCCATGCCCGCCAGCGCCAGCACCGCCTGCGGGTTGTAATCCTTGATGATGCCGTAGACCACGGCGATCAGCACGAGCAAGACGAAGACGAGTTCCAAGGTGCACTCCTGACAAGATTATCGAGAAGCGCAATCTAGTGGTGGATCTCCCCTTTCCTCTTGATCACCATCAATAAAGATGGAAAAAGCAAACGATTGTAGATTTTTATTCCAAAAATAAAACTAAAAACGACATTTAACATCACAAAACTGGATCTAGAATGCTCCCCAGGGTATCCCTGACCGACAACCGCCACTTTGTTTGCGTTGGATCAACATCCCGCCGGGGTGAACTGGCCAAGATGCCCGTCGACACAGAGCGACCATTTCGCACCGGAGAGAGTTATGACAAACCAAGCCACCGCAGGCACCCCGACCTGCGACTGCAAGCTGTGGGACATCCTCGTCGAGTCTGCAAAGGAACGCACCACCATTCGTTACTCCAAACTGGCCAGGCAGGCCGGGCTGGAGCAGTGCCAGGATGAACTGCGTACCCTGCTGCAACGCATCCGCATGTATTGCACCGAAAATCACCTGCCCATTCTCTCCGCCATCGTGATGGATGACGTGGGCAAATACGCCGGCCTCTCCTCCAGCCTGCCGGATGCCCCCTGGGAGCGGGCACGGGTCTTCGATCACGAGTGGACCACCCTGCACTGAGTGCCGCCCCCTGAATCCGGAACGCGCCCATACCAGCAGGCGCGTTCTGGTTTTTGGCCCCCGCCGTCCCTTCCCCGACCCCAGCGGCCCCATCCGGCCAGGTGTGCAGCATAAGGGCCTCCCGCCCACGGTCTCCCCCTTTGATACCGCAGCGCATCCCGTCCCAGACCAGCGTGTGCTGGCGCGCGGCCCCCTCCCTTCTCCACTCGGCCTGACTGGTAAAACCAGCCCATCCGGCCATGAGCGTTGCCATGGGGAGACCACAATGCCAGAATCGGGCCCTTGCACGATTTCAGGGCCGCCGGCCCGCAGACAAAGGATCCCCCATGGCCACCACCCTCTATGGCATCAAGAACTGCGACACCATCAAGAAGGCCCGCAAGTGGCTGGAGGAGGCGGGTATCGATTACCGCTTTCATGATCACCGCGCCGACGGTCTGAGCCCGGAGCAGCTCGATCTCTGGCTCGCCAAGCTGGGCTGGGAAGCCCTGCTCAACACCCGTGGCACCACCTTCCGCGCCCTGCCGGAAGCAGAAAAACAGGGGCTCGACACCGCCAAGGCCCGTGACCTGCTGCTGGCCCACCCGGCCATGATCAAGCGCCCGCTGCTGGACCAGGACGGTACCCTGACCCTGGGCTTCAAGGCAGACCTCTATCAATCCCTCTTCTCCCGTTAACTTTTTCTGTTAAGGAACACCGATGTCGGACGTCATCACACTGGCCAAGGATTTGATCAGCCGCCCCTCCGTGACCCCCCTGGATGAAGGGTGCCAGACCCTGATGGCGGAGCGCCTCGCGCGCCTGGGGTTCGTCATCGAACCCATGGTCTTTGAGGACACCACCAACCTCTGGGCACGCCGTGGCAGCGAGGGTCCCCTCTTCTGCTTCGCCGGCCACACCGACGTGGTACCCGCCGGCCCCCTGGAGAAGTGGGACACCCCGCCATTCGAGCCGACCATCAAGGACGGCATGCTCCATGGCCGGGGCGCCGCCGACATGAAGGGGTCCCTGGCCGCCATGGTGGTGGCGACCGAGCGCTTCGTGGCCGAGCACCCGGACCACAAGGGCTCCATCGCGTTTCTCATCACCTCGGATGAAGAGGGGCCCTTCATCAACGGCACGGTACGCGTCATCGACACCCTGGAGGCACGCAACGAGAAGATCCGCTGGTGCATCGTCGGCGAACCCTCCTCCACCGCCCAGGTCGGGGACGTGGTGAAGAACGGCCGTCGCGGCTCCATCACCGGCGATCTGCTGGTGCGCGGGGTGCAGGGCCACGTCGCCTACCCCCATCTGGCGGACAACCCCATCCACAAGGCGGCCCCGGCGCTGGCGGAGCTCGCCGCCATCGAGTGGGACAAGGGCAACGCCTACTTCCCCCCCACCAGCTTCCAGATCGCCAACATCCAGGGCGGCACCGGCGCCTCCAACGTCATCCCGGGGGAGTTGCAGGTCCAGTTCAACTTCCGCTTCAGCACCGAGCTCACCGATGCGGCTATCCGCGAGCGGGTCGAGGCGCTGCTGACCCGTCACGGCCTGGACTTCGAGCTGAAGTGGACCCTCTCCGGCCAGCCCTTCCTGACGGACACCGGCGCCCTGCTGGACGCCACCGTCGCCGCCGTGGCGGCAGTGAACGGCCAGCAGCCGGCCCTGCTCACCACGGGGGGCACATCCGATGGGCGCTTCATCGCTCCCACCGGGGCGGAAGTCATCGAGCTCGGCCCGGTCAACGCCACCATCCACAAGGTGAACGAGTGCGTGAAGGCGGACGATCTGGATCTGCTGGCGGACATGTACCAAGGGGTGCTGGCACGACTGCTGGCATGAGCAGCGCTCCGGACAAGAGAGACCAGACCATGAATCAGGATCAACTGCTTGGGCTGGATGAGAGCCACCTCATCCTGGTGGGGCGCGGCCCCCATCGTCTGACCGCCGCCACCGCGGCGGCCTTCAACGACATGCAGGTGGCTGCCGCCCATGCCGGTTTCAACCTGCAGGCGGCCTCCAGCTGGCGCGGCTTCGAGCGCCAGCTCGCCATCTGGAACGGCAAGTGGCGCGGGGAGCGCCCTCTGCTGGATGCGCACAACCAGCCCCTCGATGCCCTGCAACTGGGCGAGACCGAGCGACTGCACGCCATCCTGCACTGGAGCGCCCTGCCCGGCACCAGCCGCCATCACTGGGGCACGGATCTCGACATCTACGATCCGGACTGCCTGCCCGCCGGCACCCGGCTCGCGCTGGAACCCTGGGAGTACGAGGCGGGCGGCTGGTTTGCCGATTTGCGCGAGTGGCTGGACGATCACATGAACGACTTCGGCTTCTTCCTGCCCTATGCAAAAGGGGAGCAACCGGATCAGGGGGTGGCCTACGAGCCCTGGCACCTGAGCTTCGCGCCCGAATCCGACGGGCTGGCCCTGGATCCGGTGGCGCTGGCGCTTTGTCTGGAACGGGCGGATATTGAAGGCAAGGAGTGCATCCTGGCTCATCTCGACGAGATCCTGGCCCGCTATGTCACCCCGGCACACCACGAAAGGAGATTCTGATGAGCTTGTGGTTATGGATAGGCTTGCCGCTGCTGTTTCTGCTCGGCCTGTTTCTCAACGCCATCAAGGACATGAAGCAGCTCGAGAAACAGCTGCCCAAGTACAAGGACAAGATCCGGGAGGTCAAGGACGACGAGGACGACTGACCCCCTCGCAGGAGCCCGTCGGCGCTCCTGCACCCTTCCCGTCCACGGCATTTTTTCGCCCTCTGCCGCCCCCCTCTGCCTGCACTGAAAGCCCCATCCATTGCCCCCTTTCCCTGCGCTTTCCCGCGCGGGCACGCCACCCTCGCCCTGCTTGAAAACTGCGCAACAAACGTAAAAAACTGCAAAACAATGCACAATTAAGCCACACAAAGGGGGTCAATCTGCATATAATGTGCCTGTTTTGCAGCCCGCCATAAGGAGTTCGCCATTGGATGCCACCACCGTCAACAGTTTCTTCTTCATCGGTGCCCTGTTGGTGGGTGCCAGTGTCCTGTTGAGCGCACTCTCCTCCAGAGTCGGCATCCCCATCCTGGTCATCTTCCTCGCCGTCGGCATGCTGGCGGGTGAGGATGGTCCCGGCGGCATCCACTTCGCCGACTACTCGGTCGCCTACCTGGTGGGCAACCTGGCACTGGCCATCATTCTGCTGGACGGCGGCATGCGCACCCGGGTCTCCTCCTTTCGGGTCGCGCTCTGGCCCGCGCTCTCGCTGGCCACGGTCGGGGTGGCCATCACCACCGGCCTCACGGGCCTCGCCGCCGCCTGGCTGTTCGACCTCAACCTGATGCAGGGGATGCTCATCGGTGCCATCGTCGGCTCCACCGATGCGGCGGCGGTCTTCTCCCTGCTCGGCGGGCGCAGCCTCAACGAGCGGGTCAGCGCCACCCTGGAGATAGAATCGGGCAGCAACGATCCCATGGCGGTCTTTCTCACCGTCACCCTGATCGAGGTGCTGGCCACCGCCCAGCAGGGGCTGGATGCCGGCTTCCTGCTACTGCAACTCGTCAAGCAGTTCGGGCTGGGCGCTGGCATCGGCCTTGCGGGGGGCTGGCTGCTGTGGAAGCTCATCAACAGTGCCAAGCTCGCCCCCGGTCTCTATCCCCTGCTCACGGTGAGCGGCGGCCTGCTCATCTTCGCCCTCACCACGGCGGTGGGGGGCAGCGGCATCCTCGCCATCTACCTCACCGGCCTGCTGCTCGGCAACCTCTCCCTGCGCAGCCGCAGCACCACCCTCTCCGTGCTGGACGGCCTGACCTGGCTCAGCCAGATCGGCATGTTCCTGGTGCTGGGGCTGCTCGCCTCGCCCCACAAGCTGCTGCCCATCGCCCTGCCGGCGCTGGCCCTGGCCATGTGGATGATCCTGTTTGCCCGTCCGGTGTCGGTCTGGATTGGACTGCTGCCGTTCAAGAACTTCGCGCCGCGCGAGCGCTGGTTCATCTCCTGGGTGGGGCTGCGCGGCGCCGTGCCCATCATCCTGGCGGTCTTCCCCATGATGGCGGGGCTGCCCAATGCCCAGCTCTACTTCAATGTCGCCTTCTTCGTGGTGCTGGTTTCGCTCATCCTGCAGGGCAGCTCGCTGCCGTTGGCATCAAAGCTGGCGCGAGTGGAGGTGCCCGCACCGCCCTCTCCCATCAACCGCTCTGGGCTGGAAATCGATCTCGACAGCCAGTGGGAGACCTTCGTCTATCGCCTGAGCGCCGAGAAGTGGTGCATCGGCTCCCCCTTGCGGGAGCTGCGCATGCCTCAGGGCACCCGCATCTGCGCCCTGTTCCGCGGCCAGGAGCTGCTCCACCCCTCGGGCAGTACCTGCCTGCAATCCGATGACATCCTCTGCGTCATCGGCCACGAGCACGACCTGCCCGCCCTCGGTCAGCTCTTCAGCCAGGCGCCGGAGCAGGATCTGGGCCCGCGCTTCTTCGGTGACTTCCTGCTGGAGGCCAACGCCAGGCTGGTGGATCTCGCCCCGCTCTACGGGCTGGATGTGAGCGAGGTGGCGGATCAGAGCCTCGGCGATTTTATTGCCCATCAGTTGGGCGATAATCTGGTGGTCGGTGACCATGTCGCCTGGCAGGGACTGCTCTGGACGGTGGCGGAAATGGAAGAGGGTGAACCCCGCAAGATAGGGGTGCGCTTCCTGGAAGAAGACCCCGTCTAGGCGCCGGCCATCGTAGCCCGCATTTGTGTGAGAAGGGAGTGAACCATGCCTTATCAAACCCTGTTGTCCGGTCTGTATCCTCCCTCGCCCAAGCTGGGCCTCATCGAGGGTTTCTTTGGCAAGGGCTGGAGCTGGGAAGCCCGTGCCCGCTACGCCCAGTGGCTGCCCCGCCACGGCTATGGCTTCTACCTCTACGCCCCCAAGGAAGACGGCTACCTGCGCAAGCACTGGGCCACCCCCTGGCCCGCCGACCAGCTTGAAGCCCTGTGCCAGCTCGCCCGCCAGTGCCGGGAGAACGGTCTGGCCTTCGGGGTGGGCCTGAGCCCCATGGGGGCCCATCACGACTATGCCCGCCAGCGACCCGCCCTGCTGGAGAAGGTGAGGCTCATCGAGGAGGCGCTCAAGCCCGATATCCTGGCGATCCTGTTTGACGACATGAAGGGGGACACCCCGGATCTCGCCCACTGGCAGCTCACCATCGCCCACGACATCGCGGCCCACACCGACGCAGGCCGCCTGCTGTTCTGCCCCAGCTACTACAGCACGGATCCGGTGCTGGAGAAGGTGTTCGGTGCCATGCCCCCCCACTATCTGCAGGATCTGGGTCAGGGGCTCGACAGGCGCATCGATGTCTTCTGGACCGGCCCCAAAGTCTGCTCCACCGAGTATCCGGCTGCCCACCTCAAACAGGCCGCCGACTGGCTCCATCGCAAGCCCTTCCTGTGGGACAACTATCCGGTCAATGACGGCAGCAAGGCGAGCAGCTTCCTGCACCTGCGCGCCTTCGAAAACCGTCCGGCAGAGCTGGCGGATCTCGTGAGCGGCCATGCGGTCAACCCCATGAAGCAGGCGGCCCTCTCGGCCCTGCCGCTCGCCACCCTGCCCATGAGCTACAAGCTCGGCAAGCAGTACGATCCTGACAAGGCGCTGCACGCCTCCCTCAACGCCACCTGCGGGCCGCAGATCTCCGCCATGATCCAGGCCGACCTGCCGCTCTTCCAGGATATCGGTCTGGCCCAGCTCACCCCCGAGCAGGTCATCCACCTCAAGAGCCGCTACCTGCCGTTCCAGGATCAGGCCTGCGTGAACGAGATCCTGCGCTGGCTGGCCGGGGAATACGTGTTCGATCCGGACTGCCTGACCGACTGACCCCATGAGTCCATGAAAAGTGGGTTCATAAAAAAACGGGCCCATGTAAAAGGCCACCTCCCGGGCAGGGAGGTGGCCTTTTTGCATCATCTCTCTTCAGGTGCCCCATGGCGTCACATAGGGCGGCAGATTGAGCGGGTGTTTAACCGAAGGCCAGCCAGACCCCGACAAACAGCATGAGAGAGCCCGCGATCCGGTTCATCAGAGTGACATTGCCGCTCTTGGCGAGGAAATGGCGCAAGGTGCGGCCACCGCTGGCATAGAGCATCAGGCAGGAGAACTCGATGACCAGGATGAGCGCGACCAGGGCCCCTATCTGGGGTGCCATCGGCTTGGCCGCATTGATGAAGGGGGGCAGCAGGGAGACCATGAAGGCCCACCCCTTGGGGTTGGCGATGGCGGTCACGAAACCCTGCACGGCCAGTCCCATGGGGCTGGTCTGCTGACCCGCCGAGAGATCCGCCGGGATGGCCATCTTGCCCTTGGCCTGCCACATCTGGATGCCAAGCCAGACCAGGTAGGCGCCACCTACATATTTGAATGCAGAGAACAGGGCCGGGTAGTTGAGCATGACTGCCGCGACCCCGACCACCGACAACACGGAGACCAGGCCGACGCCGACAAGCTCCCCCCACATCATGTGCAGGGTACGGCGCACCCCCAGACTCATGCCCAGGGTCATCGCCAGGGTCATGCACATACCGGGGGTTACTGAGACAAAAAAGAACGTGGGAATAAAGAGCGCCAAGATGGCGGGATCAATCCAGTCGGACACACTACACCTCCAGGGTAACAAGCAGACGATCTTGCCTATCACACTCTTTTAACACAAGAAAAACCTTTTCATTCAGCAAGAATTCAGCATTAAAAACCCTGTGACAAGGATTGTCGCGCCTGTGTAAGATGCCGCCTCACTCCTCTTTCGGGTTAGGATCTTTCATGTCATTGAATAATCTGTCCATTCGTCTTCAAGTGCTTATCCCTCTCCTGCTCGCCAGCCTGTTGATGCTGCTGATGGCCGTGATCAGCAAACAGGAAATCGACGGTGCCATTCAGGACATGAATGAAACCACCGCCAGCGTTACCCGCCACAAGGACGACATCGCGGCCCTGATCCACGCCACCTACCGGCTGCGCACCAACGCCATCTACGGCCTGTACGATGAGGCCCTCTTCGCCCAGTTGCCGGCCCAGCTCTCCGCCGCCGAACAGGAGATTGGCGCCATCCTGACCAGATTGGTTGTCACCGGTGCCGAGCAGGACAACCGTCAGGTCGCGGCCGCCCTGCAGGCCTACCTCGGCCATACCCGCAGCAGCATGCTGCCCCTGCTGACCGCCAAGTACCAAGGCAGTGGCGATCCCGCCGCCTATGAGCAGGCCCGCCTGCACTTTCGCGATCTGGGGGAGGCGCTCATCAAGCAGATCGATGCCATGTCCGTCCACATCAATCAGCTGACCCAGACTGAGATTGCCGAGGAGCAGGCCCACTACCGCGCGACCCTGCTGCGCACCCTGCTGCTGATGGGGGGCACCCTGATCGCGGCCCTGCTGGGTGGCTGGTGGATCTCCGGGCGCATCGTGCAGCCCATCGGCCAGTTGCAGGAGGTGATGCACGCCGTCGCCCTCGGCCGCTTCAACGTGCGTGCCAATGCCGAAGGCAACAACGAGCTGGGCCAGCTCGCCAGGGATATCAACCGGACCCTGAGCCAGCTTGCCAACACCATCCAGACCCTGACCGGCATCAGTGGCAATGTGGCCTCCGCCGCCACCGAGCTTGCCGCTGTGATGACCCAGGCAGAGGTCAACGCCCAGCAGCAGCGCGGTGAGACCGAACAGGTGGCCTCCGCCGTCACCGAGCTGGCCAGCACCGCCGACAACGTCAACCACAACGCCGCCCTGGCCGACGAGCTGGCCCGGGATGCCAACAGTCGGGTCGAGCAGGGGCTGGCCCTGTTTGCCGAAAGCATCGAGGCCAACGGCCGCATGGCGGGCAGTCTGGAGAACGCCGCGACTGTGGTGGCCAGGCTCAAGTCCCAGTCCGAGCAGATCGGCAAGGTGATCGAAGTCATTCAGAGCATTTCGGAGCAGACCAACCTGTTGGCCCTCAACGCCGCCATCGAGGCGGCCCGCGCCGGTGAAAGCGGCCGCGGCTTTGCGGTGGTGGCCGACGAAGTGCGCCTGCTGGCCGCCCGTACTCAGGACTCCACCAAGGAGATCCAGGCCATCATCGAGCAGTTGCAGAGCCAGTCCCTCTCCGCCAACAGCGGCGTGCAGCAGACCCTGGAGATCCTCGGCCACAACCGGCAGCTCTCCGCCGAGGTACAGGCCTTGCTGGGGGGCATCACGGACGCGGTCAACCAGATCAACGGTGCCAACGCCCAGGTGGCGACCGCGGCAGAACAACAATCCTGCGTCACCGCCGACATCAGCCGCAACCTCACCAACATCCACGAGATCGTGAACCAGAACGCTGCCGGCATCAGCCAGAGTGCCGCCGCCAGTCACGAACTGTCACAGCTCGCCGAGCAGCAGCGCAGGCAGCTCGCCCAGTTCCAGCTCTGATCCCGAGAGGGTCTCTTCGATACCGCGGGGCCCGGCGCAGGCCCCGCACTTGCCCCTCCCCCTTCACGCCTCCTGTTTAAAACGGGTTTTTGCCATCAAGGTGTCATTGGGGACTGGGCTGCATTCACAAATGTGGGTATGGTAGAGGCACGTCACTCCCCCTCATCGAGAGATCATCATGAGCCTGAAGTTCAAGAAACCCGCTTTTATCATGCTCGGCCTCATCGCCCTGCTCTCCGCACTCTGGCTCGATTTCTATCTGCCGGAACACACCATCGCCACCATCACCGGGGTGGAGGTGAAGCGCACCGACAAGGATGGCCCCATCAGCCAGAAGAACCCGGCTGACGGCCCCACCACCGACGTCTATTACATCTACACCGAGCGCCCCGGCGAGAAGATCCGGGTGTTTCGCAATGAAGACACCGAATGGGGCTGGCCCTTCTACTTCAAGTTCAACGCCGCCGACGTCCAGGCCAAGGCCAAGTCCATGGAGTTCGAAAAACGCCTGGCCATCATCACCTCCTACGGCTGGCGCGTGAACATGTTCTCCATGTTCCCCAACGTCACCAAGATCGCGAGCACCGAGCCCGATGCCTCCACCTGGAGCTTCTTCCGCTGGTTCTGGTTCGGTGTCTGGGCCCTGGTGATGGGCAAGGCGGCCATCGCCACCTGGCGCTACTTCGATCGCCTCGAGGACGAGATATGAGCGAGCCGAGCAAGACCCGCACCAGCTTCTATCGCCGGCTCTACGTGGCTCACCTCATCAGTCAGGGCACGGACACCGTGCCCGCCATCATGGAGGCGACCGGCATGCCGCGCCGCACCGCCCAGGACACCCTCAGCGCCCTGGCGGAGCTCGATATCCAGTGCGCCTTCGAGCAGACCGAGGGGGCTCGCCATCTGCAGGGGCACTACCGCATCAGCGACTGGGGGCCCATCAATCCGGCCTGGATTGCCGCGCAGCTTCCCGTCATCAGGCAGACCCTGGGGTATCCCTGACACCCCGGACCCGGGTCTGCTCCCATAGAGAAGGGGCCAGCCTTGCGGCTGGCCCCTTTCTTGTCTGGCCTGATATCCCGTTGCCCTCCCCCGGACTCACTCCCCTTCGCCGAAAGACGCTTCCGGCAGCGGCTCCGCCGACTCACCCCTGGTGCAGTCGATGATGGAGCGCTTGGGATTGTTGGGGTCGCGCAGCAACAGGGGGGCCATCCCCTCGTCATGCAGCCTCTCGTCGGCAAATTCGCTGCCATAGGCGTTATGGGTCAGCCTGCGGGCATTGGCGATGGGGGTATCCACGAAGAGGGCATGTACCTCGAAGGTGGAGGCCGGCACCAGGAAACCGACGATGGGCAGGCCGTGCAACTCCTGATGGACCTTGTACCAGGCAAAGCCCTCGCTCACCTTGTCAGGGGTATACATGGCGAGCTGCGGATTGGCCGGGCGCCCGGTCTCGATGTCGAGATGAAGGGTGTCCAGCTCGCAGGTCGCCAGCCCCTGCCACATCTTCTCGAACGGGGTCGCACAACCCGTCAGTTGCATGCATGTCAGCAGCGCCAACGTCCCTTTCCACATTCCCAACCCCTTATCCGATGTCCAGGATGTCAACCAAATGAGCGCAGTCGCTGCACCAGCAACTCGATGAAACCGACCCTGTCGAGCCCCAGCAGCACCAGGGCATTGGCCGGTTTGCCGGTCAGGTCGTAGCGATCCACCACCGTCATGCCCAGGGTATGGGTTCCGCCGGTTTCGATATCGACCCGGCACTCCACCCCGTGAAACAGGGAGGGCGCCAGCAGCCAGGCGATGGTACAGGGGTCATGGAGCGGCGCGCCAGCAAATCCCCACTTGGGATCCCGATGATAGATCATGAAAAAGTCGAGCAGCTGTGCCACGCACTGCGCCACCGGGTTGGGAATGGCGCGTACCCGCTCGATATCCTCGTCCATCACCTGGGCCTCGTGGGTCACGTCCAGCCCGCACATGGTGATGGGCAGCCCCGACTTGAAGACCATATCGGCCGCTTCGGGATCCACATAAATATTGAATTCCGCCGCGGGGGTCCAGTTGCCTGCACCGGCGGCGCCCCCCATCAGCACAATGCGGGCGATCTTCTGCTTGAGCTCGGGGTGGGCCGCCAGCAAGAGGGCAATGTTGGTGAGCGGCCCGGTCGGCACCAGGGTGACCGGCTCCGGGCTCTCGCGCAGACATCTTGCCATCAGTTCAAGGGCGCTCATCGCCCAGGGAGCAAAGGCGGGATCCGGCAGCTCTGGGCCGTCCAGCCCCGATTCGCCGTGGACGTTGTCGGCGATGATGAGCTCACGGGCCAGGGGCTTGGCTGCCCCCGCCGCCACCGGGATGTCGTCGCGGCCGAGCAGAGTCAGGATGCGCAGGGCATTGTTGAGGGTCTTGTCCGGGGTCTGGTTGCCCGCGCTGGTGGTGACCGCCAGCACCTTCAGCTCGGGGCTCGCCAGCGCCAGAATGAGGGCGATGGCATCATCGTGGCCAGGATCGCAATCGAGAATAACGGGCAACGCCATGGACAGACTCCTTACAACATGACAGGGAGCCATACCTTAGCAAGAGATGGCCAGATGAACTCAGGAGGGAGTCACAAAACGCCTCAACCAACGAGATCAAGTACTTGGCGATATGCTTCGGGAGCGGACATCCAGATTCGCCGCGCCACCATCGTTCGGGTATGATCCCTCTCCCTTCATCGTCCGGTTGCCCCATGTCCGCCATCATCGACACCTTTGTTGCTCCGCTCTGCGCCGCCACCATCGAGATCCTGTTTGAGGATGCGCATCTGCTGCTCATCAACAAGCCGAGCGGCCTGCTGAGCCTCTCGGGCAAGAACCCGCAGAACCTCGATTCGGTCCATTACCGGCTGGTACAGGATTACCCCGGCTGCACCCTGGTGCACCGCCTCGACTTTGGCACCTCGGGCGTCATGGTGGTGGCCAAAAACAAGAGCATCAACGCCCTGCTCTGCCACCAGTTCAGCCAGCGCACCGTGAGCAAGGCTTACGAGGCACTGCTCTGCGGCCATCTGGCGGTGGATGAGGGCGTCATCGACGCATCCATCGCCAAGGATCCGGCGCTGTTCCCGCTGATGAGCATCTGCGCCGCCAGCGGCAAACCCGCCCGCTCACGCTATCGGGTAATGGAGCGATTCACCCTGGAGGGGGCAGGCCAGCCGGTGCCATTGACCCGGGTCAGGCTGGTACCGGAAACCGGGCGCACCCACCAGCTGCGCATCCACAGCCAGTGGCTGGGCCATCCCATCCTGGGATGCGATCTGTATGGCGGCCTGCTCCCGCCCGGCTGCGAACGAGCCCCCAGACTGATGCTGCACGCCAGTGAACTCGGTTTTGTGCACCCGGTGAGCGGCGAAGCGGTACAGATCCGCTGTGAAGCGCCCTTTGCGCAGGCACTGGCGGCCATGACGGTGCAACAGGGGTAACGAAGAAGGGGGAAAGCAGGGTCAG
Source organism: Aeromonas sp. LsrichE-8G (assembly GCF_022869435.1). Taxonomy (NCBI): domain Bacteria; kingdom Pseudomonadati; phylum Pseudomonadota; class Gammaproteobacteria; order Aeromonadales; family Aeromonadaceae; genus Aeromonas; species Aeromonas sp. LsrichE-8G. Next base: position 25,354 of record NZ_JALIHH010000070.1, on the reverse strand, counting down.
GAAGGCAAAAGGGGCAAACGGCGGATAAAGATAGGGGCCGCGCTTTCGCAACGGCCCCCACCCCCCACTCGGTGTGGTGCTATCAGATCAGCTTGCGGGCGGCGCCCAGCACGATCTTGATGGCATCAGATTCGGTTTTCGCCATGGTTTCGGCGTTCGGGATTTCCTGCTGGGTACGGTTCACGATGACACCGGCCACCATGCCCGCACGCAGGCCCTGGCTGGTACACATGGTCAGCAGGGTCGCGGACTCCATCTCGTAGTTCAGCACTCCCATGGCTTGCCACTCTTTCATGGAACCCTGGAAACGTTGTACCACGCGGCCGGATACGGTGTCGTAACGCTCCTGACCCGGGTAGAAGGTGTCAGAAGAAGCAGTGACGCCCACATGCAGCTTGGAGCCCAGCTCCTTGGCGGTGTTCACCAGGGCGGTGGTGCAGTCGAAGTCGGCCACTGCCGGGAACTCCATCGGCGCGAAGTGCAGGCTGGCACCGTCGAGGCGCACGGAGCCGGTGGTGACGATCACGTCGCCCACGTTCAGGTGCGGCTGGATGGCGCCGGTGGTGCCGATGCGCAGGAAGGTACGGATACCCAGCTGGGCCAGCTCTTCCACCGCGATGGAGGTGGACGGGCCACCAATACCGGTGGAGCAGATGATCACGGCCTTGCCGTCCATCTCGCCGCGCCAGGTGGTGAATTCACGATGGCTGGCCAGGTGCACCGGGTTGTCCAACAGTTCTGCGATGCGCTTCACGCGCTCGGGGTCACCGGGGACGATCGCCAGGGTGGCGCCTTGCAGATCCGCTTTTTTCAAACCCAAGTGAAATACATCAGACATAGTGGACTCCTGGTTGCGCCCCGCCGCATGGCAGCCGAGTGCAGTTAAGGTGATTCTTTACGGTACTTTCAAGCCGGTATCCCCTCATCCGGGGAAGCGCCAACTATGGTCGAAAGCGCTTTCCAATTCCTTGATACGCCTCACACTTCTGCGCTTCAAAGCTGACAAAAATGGCGCGAAACGTTTGCTAAGATGATGAATTTCTTGAAAAACGTTTTTACGTTCCTTTTGCACTACCATCCCTTGTCAAGCCTTGAGCGACCGTCCATTTAAAGAGCGCGATCGAGTCCACAAAGTTGCAAACGAGATACCATTGACCCCTTCTCATCCCCTCCGACGCTGTTATGTTGGCGCCCGCATACCACTTAATGGCTAATCATACGGAGTCCATCATGGCGACATTCAAGTTCTACATTCCCGCAATCAACCTGATGGGGGCGGGCTGCCTGCAGGAGGCGGCAGCGGATATCCAGGGACATGGCTATCGCAAGGCGCTCATCGTCACCGACAAGATCCTGGGCCAGATTGGCGTGGTGGGCCGGCTTGCCGCCCTCTTGGCCGAGCACGGCATCGACGCAGTGGTGTTCGATGAGACCAGACCCAATCCCACCGTGGCCAATGTCGAGGCGGGTCTTGCGATGATCCGGGCCCACGGCTGTGACTGCGTCATTTCGCTCGGCGGCGGCTCACCCCACGACTGCGCCAAGGGCATCGCCCTGGTGGCCGCCAATGGGGGCAGCATCAAGGATTACGAGGGGGTGGATCGCTCCGACAAGCCGCAGTTGCCGCTCATCGCCATCAATACCACCGCCGGCACCGCCTCCGAGATGACCCGTTTTTGCATCATTACCGACGAATCCCGTCAGGTGAAAATGGCCATCATCGACAAGCACGTCACGCCGCTGATGTCGGTCAACGATCCGGAACTGATGCTGGCCAAGCCCGCCGGCCTCACCGCCGCCACCGGCATGGATGCCCTGACCCACGCCATCGAGGCCTATGTCTCCACCGCCGCCACCCCGGTCACCGATGCCAGCGCCGTGATGGCCATCGCACTGATTGCCGAACACCTTCGCACCGCCGTGCATCAGGGGGAGGATCTCCATGCCCGTGAGCAGATGGCCTATGCCCAGTTCCTGGCCGGCATGGCCTTCAACAACGCAAGCCTGGGCTATGTGCACGCCATGGCTCACCAGCTCGGGGGCTTCTACGACCTGCCCCACGGGGTGTGCAATGCGGTGCTGCTGCCCCATGTCCAGGCCTACAACGCCCGGGTGTGCGCCGGCCGGCTCAAGGATGTGGCCCGTCATATGGGGGTGGATGTGAGCGCCATGAGCGATGAGCAGGGTGCGGCGGCAGCCATTGACGCCATCCGGCAACTGGCTCGCGACGTCAAGATCCCCGCCGGTCTGGAGCAGCTCGGGGTCAGGGCCGACGACCTCGACGTGCTGGCCAACAATGCGCTCAAGGATGCCTGTGGTCTCACCAACCCCAGGCAGGCGACTCACGCGGAGATCGTCGCCATCTTCCGCGCCGCCATGTAAGGGGGCAAGATCTGCCAGGGCCGCCACGCGGCCCTTTTTATTGGCTGATGGATCAATGGCTTTTTACTTCCGCACGGGGAGTGGGTATGATTTGCCGAGCTAAAAAGACTGTATGGATGATCTGAACCCGATATGCGGATGAAACACCTGATTGCCGCGGCCCTGACCGCCCTCACCCTGTCCGGTTGCAGCCTGGTCTATCGCATCGATATTCCCCAGGGCAACTATGTGGAACAAAAGCAGGTCGACAAGCTGCGCCAAGGCATGACCCGCGAACAGGTCGAGTTCGTGCTGGGTTCTCCCATGTTGCGCGACAGCTTTGACCCCAACACCTGGTACTACCTCTATGAGTTCCAGCCCGGTCGGGGCGACAAGGAGCGCAAGGAGCTGACCCTCAACTTCGTGGGTGACAGACTGGCCACCGTGACCGGTGATTTCCCTCTCCCTGCCGCCTTCACCACACCGCTCTAGATGACACCACAAAACCGGCTTCTGCCGGTTTTGTTCTCTCTGGCCCCGGTGATGTCTCCGGGCCACACTCTGGATGCCTCATTGCCCCGAGGAGATCATCATGAGTCGATTCTTGATTGCCGGCGCCACCGGTCTGATTGGCAAAGCCTTGCTGCGCGAGCTGGGGACGGAGCACGACCTCCTCCTGCTCTGCCGCAAACCGGGCGACCCCGCTCCGGGACGCACCTGGCTGCCCACCTCGTTCGACGCGCTGGACAGATTGACGTTGCCCTCCCCTGTGGATATTGCCTTCTGCTGCCTTGGCACAACCCGCAAGGATGCCGGCTCGGCCGAGGCATTTCGCCGGGTCGATCTCGACTATGTGCTGGCCTTTGCCGCACTCGCCCGTCGCCACGGCTGCCGCCGCCTGCTGGTGGTCTCCAGTCTGGGCGCCAACCCGGGTTCCCCTGCCCTCTATCCCCGCACCAAGGGCGAGATGGAGCAGGCCCTGCTGGCCCAGGAGTGGCAGCGGCTTGTCATCCTGCGCCCGGCCATGCTGCTCGGCCATCGCGAACCTGCGCGCCGTTCGGAACAGATCATCCAGGCCATCTATCCGCTGGTAAAGCCCCTGCTGCGCGGGTCGCTGCGCCGCTGGCGTGCCATCGAGGCCAGTCAGGTGGCGCACGCCATGGCGCGCCTTGCCATCCAGGAGAGCGGGATAGAGACGGTGGAAAACGAGCGCCTGCTCACCCTGTGATGCCCCGTGTCGGGCGAGACGATCACAAAGGGGCGCCACGGCGCCCCTTTGTCACAACCCATCACCCGTCAGGTGCCGGCATCGTCTCGCTTGCGGTGCACATCGGGCCGCCCGCCGGTGACCACATCGGCACGCCCCTCTTCCTTGGCTTTTTCCGCACGCTTCTTGCGCATCTCCTTGGGGTCGGCGATGAGAGGGCGGTAGATCTCGATGCGATCCCCCTCCTGCACCGGCTCTGCGCCCTTAACCGGACGGCTGTAGATACCGAACTTGTTGACCGACAGGTCGATCTCCGGGTGCTTTTGCAGGATGCCGGATTGTTCGATGGCCGCCAGCACGCTGGTCTCGGGCGCGACCCGGATGCACAGCACCGTCTGCCGCTCGGGCAGGGCATAGGCCACTTCGATATTGAGGAGCTCAGACACCGTAAACCACCTTGGCACGATTGGAGAAGGCAAGCACCATGGAGCTCACCAGCTCGCGGAAGATCTGGCCAAAGGCCAGCTCAATGAGCTTGGAGGTGAACTCGAAGTCGAGATCGAACTCCACCTTGCAAGCATCCACGTCCAGGGGCGTGAAGGTCCACCAACCCGCCAGCTTGCTGAAAGGCCCCTCCACCAGCTCCATCTTGATGGTGCGATTGGCATCAAGCTGGTTGCGCGTGGTAAAGGTCTTGGCGATACCTGCCTTGGCCACATCGACCGAGGCCATCATGTAGTCTTCACCTGACTCATGAACACGGCTGCCGACACAGCCGGGCAGGAACTCAGGATAGGCATCAACATCATTGACCAGCCGGAACATCTGTTCCGCGCTGAACATCACCAGGGCACTGCGAGTAATACGGGGCATGGGTTTTCCTCATCCAATCGGCCCGATTTTATCACCTTGTCAGCCAAAATCACCGCCGAAACTGTTCGCGGGTCACCAAGCAGGGCAATTGCACACTTTCCGGCCAGTGTGGCCTGCTCTCGCCCCGCCCTTCCCTCAAAATCGTCATCGAACTGCTCACAAAGCCGCCACTCGGAGCGCTGTGCGTTTTACAGCCGCCGCCACCCACGTATAATGCGCCTTCCTAAACATTGCCTAAGGCCCCCGTCATGAGCAAAAAGAACAGTAAAAACAAAGCCGGGTCCAGCACCATTGCACTCAACAGAACCGCCCGTCACGAGTACTTCATCGAAGAGCGCGTGGAAGCCGGCCTGTCCCTGCAAGGGTGGGAAGTGAAGTCCCTGCGGGCGGGCAAGGCCAACATCAGCGAAGCCTATGTCATCTTCATGCAGGGAGAAGCCTTCCTGTTCGGCTCCAGCTTCCTGCCGCTGAACGCCGCCTCCAGCCACGTGGTGTGCGATCCGACCCGTACCCGCAAATTGCTGCTCAGTCGCCGTGAACTCGACAAGCTCGAGAGCCTGACCGCTCGTCAGGGCTACACCATAGTGCCGCTGGCCCTCTACTGGAAAGCGTGCTGGGTCAAGGTCGAGATCGGCCTGGTGAAAGGCAAGAAGGAGCACGACAAGCGGGAAGACACCAAGGCCCGGGAATGGGACCGTGAGAAGGCCCGCATCATGAAGAACAAGCACCGCGGTTGATTGTGCGCCGCCGGCCCCCATGCGGCGACCAATAAACCAGCAATCGACCGGCCAAGGCCGGTCGATTGCCATCAACGCCTTGCCATGACAGGATTTTTGCGTACAATCCCTTTTGACAACTTGGGGCTGATTCTGGATTCGACAAGATTCACGAAACCCAAGGTGCATGCCGAGGTGCGGTAGGCCTCGTTAATAAACCGCAAAAAAATAGTCGCAAACGACGAAAACTACGCACTCGCAGCTTAATAACCTGCGCTGAGCCCTTCTCCCCTAGCTTGCCTGTGTCCTAGGGAAATGGAAGGTCATCCTTCACAGGATCGTGTGGAAGTCCTGCTCGGGGCGGAAGCATTAAAACCAATCGAGCTAGTCAATGCGTGGCGTGTCTCTCCGCAGCGTGTTGGCGAATGTAAAGAGTGACTAAGCATGTAGTACCGAGGATGTAGTAATTTTGGACGGGGGTTCAAATCCCCCCAGCTCCACCAATTTAACTAGGACACCGACAGGACAAACCCAGAAAAAACAGCCACTTAGCAAAAACATAGCGACAGTGACTGGACCAAAACTGGAATCGAAATGATCCACTGGTGATCCAAGAGCAAGAAAGCCTGCAGAAATGCAGGCTTTTTTCTTTTCTGCTATCCAGGCATAGAAAAGCCCGCACAGTGGCGGGCCAATCCGAATCCTTCCGCGTCACGCTGACGCGGTGGCTTCATCGCGTAGTTTTTCCAGAATGCTCGCGATCTTTCTCTCCTCCTCAGGCGCCAGGTCCAGCGTCTCAACAAACTCTTCCAGTTCGCTTAGTAGTGATTCCATCCGATTTCCCCCTTGCTCTCCCAGTCTCTCGACTGTGAAACACTGTATACCCATACAGTACACTTCTTGAATTTATCATTTTCGGACTGATTTGGGTATTGAAAATGGGGCCGCAGCCCCATCAGTTTCATTCAGCCCTGTCAGGCATCATGCGCTGGATCCTGTCAACAAGCGCCCTGCGCTCCTCAGGGCAGAGGTCGATAACCTCCAACTCCCCCAACAGTGCATTCAACTCAACTTGCAGTTGGGCGGCGCTCATGCAGCACCCCCAACTTCCAGCGCAGTGATGATCTCGCCAATGGCCTTCATGCCTGCATCGTTGTAGCGGAATGACTCCACCTGCTTGGGCGAGTTGGGCGATTTGTCGAGAAACACCTTGCCGTATTGCTCGGTTTTCAGGTTGTGCTCGTTGGCGATGCGCCCCACCTTGTTGGCGCTGATACCAAACCGCTCACCCACTTCTCCGGCGGTGTAGTAACGCTCAGTCAGCACCGGAAGAGGAAGGATGTTGTCACCAACCACCGTGTTGACGGCCGTCGCCATCGCAGTTTGCCTTGCCTCCTGGCTCAGGTTTGGCATGACCGAGAGCGCCACCGTAATGGCATCTGCGGTCATCTTGATCGCCCGTGCCTGACGGTATTCCGGCAAGTAGGACTTGGCAGCCTTCCTGACGGATTGGCGATCGGCCTTACCGGTGGTCCAGTATTGCCACAGCACTTCGTCGCACTCTTCCTGATAGGCCACCACCTTCTCGCGGATCTCGGGGGAGACCTTGCCAGGCTGAACCGAGTAGAGCCAGGCAGGAAGCTTGCGGAGTGGAAGGCAAGTCATTGTCTGATTGCCACCGGCTGAAGGTATGGTCATTTCGACCATACCTTTGAACTTTGCTGTCATTTTGCGGTGCTGGGTTTTCCAGTCCAGCCCCATCCCCTCAACCACTGGCTTCATCGGTACATAGGGGTCGCCATCGTGCTCGACCAGATAGAGGTTGTCGCCATGGAACGGCACGACCATGGACTGATTCGCGGCCCTGCCAATAACTTTGGTTTGCTGATACTGTTGTTGTATAGTCATACCGTAGTCCTTAACGTAGTGGTTTTGGTTTACATCCTCGGCCTTGGCGGTTGCAGCCGCTTTGGCCGAATTCTTTCTGGCATCAGGCCAGCTTCCCTTCATTTTTCAGCACCTCCTTCAAGCGCTGCACAATCTCGGCATTCATCGAGCGGCCATTCTCTTTTGCTAGCACCTTGATCTGATCGCGAAAGCCGGGCGGCAGCCGCACCATAAACTTGTCCCAATCACGCATTGTTACCCCCTGCGCTGTCCTGCTCCATGGTGCGAACCAGTCGCGCCATCAGCTCGGCATTCACCGAGCGGAAATTTTTCTCCGCCTGCTCTTTCAGGTAAGTGAGCACCTCTTCCGGGATGCGGAACTTGGTCTGCTTGGTTTCTCTGGTCACTTTCACTGGGCACTCTCCAATAGAACCGTTTTGGTTCCATTGAATGATATGGACCATTGTGGTTGTATGTCAAAAAGTTTTTGAAAAGTTTTTTGAGGCCCAAATTATGCCCCAGTTCAAGCTGAGGATTGACGATGACCTACACGCGGCAATCAAGCTGTCTTCAGAACAACACAACCGTTCGGTGAATAGCGAAATAGCACACCACCTGCGGGCCGCAATGACGGCTGCCGGTTACCTGTCAGTAACAGGCGGGGGTGACATTAACAACGTTATCGCTGGTACACTGCCACCCGGAACTGTCCTCACACCTCACGAGATTGACAAGGATGATCCTCGCTATACCCCTTACGTTCGGCGCGAGGAAATACAGGAAGTGCTGGACTACATCAGGCAGGAAATGAAAAACAAGAAGAGCTGATGTGATCTTGGTCGCTGACGTGTAGGCTCAAACGATTCAGAATTGAATTTTGCTGATAGGAAAAGGAGAGTCTTGATGCGCAATGCAATTTTCGCGGCCTTGTTGGTGGTTTCCACCGTAGCCAACGCTGAATGTATTGGTTCTGGCAGTCTGAAAACCTGCTATGACGACCAAGGAAACACCTACGATGTGCAGCGTTTGGGGGATACCACATATGTTAACGGTCACAACTCCAGAACCGGTTCACGCTGGAGCCAAGAAAGTCAGCGTATTGGCAGTAGTACGTTCACCAACGGTCGTGATGCAGATGGTAATTCCTGGAACAGCACCTCAACGAGGATCGGCAATTCAACTATCACGAATGGCATCGACAGTGATGGGAATGCTTTCAGTCAGACCTGTAACGAATATGGCTGCTACTAGCCATTCACCAAACTGATATCAACACATTCAATGCAAATCCAACCAGAGCAATAAAAAAGCTGAATGCCATAAAGTCATCCAGATCGCTCCGGCTGGATTTGCTGAAACACCAGCATCCTGCTGCAAAAGGAATAAGTGCCAGGGTGAAGCTGAAACTGAACGCTTTCAGCGCCACCACCATCATTATCAGAGCAAACAGTATCCACATGGTCAGGGCCCTCTGCGATAAAGGCCCCAGATTACCCCTATCACGGAGGCTCAGCCAGGGCCGCCATTCCCCCTTACTCCCAGTTCGCCTTGTTCTTGTTTACCGCCTGATACACTAGGTCATTACGGCGGGCCAGCATCTCATCGATGCGCCGGCGCTTCTCTTCTGCTGTCATTTTGCGGTCGCGCTGGATCAGCTCGATCTTGTTGCGCACCACCCGGACCTGCTGCTGAGTGCGGCTCAGGCTGCGGCGCGACTTCAGGATCCCGCCCTGCTCTTCCAGTAGCTCGTTTGCCTTGTCGGTCAGCCCTTCGCTGCGGTACTGGTCAACGGTGCGTTTGAGCTGATTCACCTCGTTCAGCATCCGGTAGAACTCCTCCATGTGCTGGGTGGACTTTGCAGGGCCAGTGCCGCGATACACCGCTTTCACAAGCGGGATCTCGTCGGCGCGCCAGCTTGCTGACTCACCAGGGCGCGAAGCCCGGATAAGCCCGTCAGCGGCAGCCATCACATAGCTGCCCATGGTGCCCGTGTAGCCGATCAGCAGGTGCTCCAGCTTTTTGGGTGACATACCCAGGGTTTCGCCAAGCTCACGCATCATCAGACTGGTCTGCTCGTTGTAGCGAGCCTCCGCCTGCACTGCGAGGTCCTGCGCGTTCTCGATGGGGATGCCACGGAAGGCATCGTAGTTGAAGTAGGATTCCACCAACGGCTTGACGATCTGCGGCGTGGGGTTGAGCGCGAACGTTTCACCGACCGCCCTGGCTATCGCCTTGCCGAGTTGCGCGCCAGTGTCCTTCCCGCCCATGGCGCGCACCATGCGCTCCGGGATGGTGCCGAACAACACCCCAATCTCGAACGGCTTGGGGATCCGGAAGTGCTGATCGCCGACAAAGAAGTGCCAGTTGGCATCCTTGTCCCAATCCGGCAGCTCTTCGTATCGCTCATCGTCCCAGTTGGCGGCCAGCAGAGCCAGGCTCGCAGCCGTGATCATGCCTGCACGTTTGGCGATGGCGCGCGGGTTGTCTCGCAGTTCGCGGGTCAGCTTGCCTAGACCTTGCACCCGGGCATTGAAGAACGGCAGCAGTTGGGTCATGACCTGCATGGTGCGTGAGGCACCCAGCATGGAGAAATCCATCAGGTCCTTCGACTCGAACGCCGCCTGGGCGTGGCTCTTGCCAGCCTTGATGGCTGCGGCATAGACCGCCTCGCGGTTGGCATTCTCGAAAGCCTCGCCATAGCGGTTGTACTTCTCCCACACATTGGCAACCACGCCCTTTGCCTGAGCGGCGTTGCGGATAATGCTCTTTTCGTAGCGGGCGATTTGCTCGGGCGTCATCCCCTTGCGTCGCAGCGACTTACGCACGGTATCGGCCATCGCCTCTGGGTCATTGCCATTCACGTAGCCGCCCAGGAAGGAGGCTCCGCTGAACATCACATCAATGGTACTGCCGTCCATCGCCAGGGTCTTTTTCACCCCCTTGATGGAGTCGATCACCGGCCTGAAGCCGTCTTTGCTGATCGCCCAGCTGGAGAGTGAGTCGCGCAGGAAGTTGCGCAGCATGAATTCGGGAGATGCAGTGACCCCAGCAGTAAGCAGGCGCTTGGCCTTGGCCGCCACATTGACCATGGCGCCGAACGGCTTGCGGTCGAAGAAGGTCATAGCGCGATAGAGGTCCGGATCCTCAACCCGGATCATGTAGTCCTCCCCCTCCAGCTTGACCATGATCCTGTCTTTGCCATTGGCAAGGGCCTGGTAATCCATCTTGTTTGGCTTCGGAATGACCTCGATGATGCCGGTATCCGCCAGGTTCCAAACCGTCTTCTGGGCCGCCATGTTCTTCATGGACGCGTCGATCAGCTTGGAGGTGGAGGTGAAGATGTTCTCGAGCAGGTCGTTGGTGTTGGCCTCCCCGCCCTTGAGCTTCTTGATGCCGGAGTTCTGGTTGGCAATGCCCTTCGTCTTGAAGGGGGCGATCACGTCGCCGTCATCTGATTCACGGAAGAACGGGATGTACCATTCGCTTTCAAACTCGGCCCGCGCCTCTTTGGTGAAGAGCCCAGCTTCTTGTGCCAGGTCCAGGGTTGCGGCATTGAGGCGGTTCCAGCGGGCTTTGGCATCAAGGAATTTGGCCTCCTTGCCCTTGCCTTGCCCCTTGAGCGCCGCAATGTCATTGGCATCGAGCAGGTTCTCTCTGCCCTGCGCCATCAGCAGTTCCGCCCGGTGACCAGCCATCCAGCCAAGCCAGTTGTGCAGATCAGCTCCCAGGTCGGCAAAGATGCCCAGCAGCGCGTCTTTCTCGCCGGTACCCGCCTTGCGCTGGATCACCCCGTCATTCCACTCCGGCAGACCATAGAGCATGGTCGCCTGCATGGTGGAGGCGGCCCCCGTCGCCATCCGTGCCGCCACATAACCGGAGTCTGCGGCATCAGTAATGCCGGCAGCCTCCTCGGCGTATTTGATGGGGGCCAGCGCGTCGAGCACCTCGGTGTTGGCTTTCTTGATGACGCGATCGATCCATGAGCTGACCACGCCTCGGTCAACTTGACGGAGCTTGTTCAGGCTGGCCTTGGTCTTGTCGATGATGTCGGGCTTGGGGCCCAGGTTGAGCTTCTCCATGGCCGCATCAGCTGCGGTACTGGCCTGGCTCATCTTGATACCGCCTTTCTGGGCTGGCCGCTCGGCTTCCTGGCTGAACTTCTTCCCGCCATCCGGCCCGCTGTCGTCTGGGCCGCTACGCTGCAACTTCTTGCCCAGCCCCTCGATCAGGGAACGCGTCTCCGCGGCGGTAATGCCATCAGGTACAAAGCCGACCGCACGCAGCGCCCGGGTGACCCAGGCCACGACCCGATCCCAGCCACGGCCCCAGGCCCCCTGCTCCAATTCCGCCAGATGAGCCACCACTTCCTCGGCTTTGGTGCCGATGTCCTCGTCGGCGTAATGGGTGTTTACCCAGTCCCACACCGGCTTCATGCTGGGGTCCTTCTGGGACGCGATGAGGCGGCTCATCAGCTTGGTATATTCCCCGTCACCCAGGACGTTTGCCAGGCCATAGTGGGTCAGCACTTCATGGCGCAGGATCTCGCGCATTCGCTTGGGGTTGGCGATGGTGTCGGCGGCCACATGCAGGGTGCCGCTGTCATCATCAAAGGCGGCGCGGCGGATCAGGCCATCTTGTGCCGCCAGCCCCAGCGCCTTCTCCAGCTCTGCCTGGGTGGCGTGGATCTGCACATCAATGCCACTGGCGCCCCGGTACTGCTTGAACCACTCCTTTGTTACCAGCTCCGCCTCTTTGCGGGTCAGGTGCTTGGCTGGTTTCTCGCCCTGCGCCATGGCCTGTTTGGAGAAACGGATCCGTCCATTAATGGCATCGCTGATAATCTTGCCAGGGTTGGAGCGCGCACCCACGATGGCCACCAAGCCGTCATGGCCGGCGGCCTTCAGGCGCTGATCCTGCTCCTTCAGGGTCTTGATGAAGTTGGGTGCGTCGATCTTGCCCATGGATTGCAGGTAGCGGGCCAGCTCGGCATTCATGCTCTTGCGCAGACTGGCCAGCAGATTGGGCTGCCCGTTGCTCTGGGCGCTGGCGTAGTCGGCGATCATGCCTTTGGCCTTGCCCCATGCGTAGTTGAACGACTCTTTCCCGATCACCTCCTTCGGGCGCAGCTTCTTCAGCTCTCCGCGCAGGGCCGTGATGCGGTCTGACTGGTCTTTGTGGTGGGCGGCTTGGCGGCGGTTCTCGGCGTCCTGGGCGGCGCTGCTCTGAGCCTTGCGACCAGAACGGCCGGTGATCGCCCAGCTCGGGTTTTTGATGCCGTCGCGCATCAGCTTGCGGGCGTTGATGGCCTCCTCATTGGCCCAGGCTTGCACCTCAGCCTCGGCGGCCGCCCTCTGCTCTGCCGTGTCCAGTAGGCCGGCATCCTTCAGGTCATTGAGGATCCGCCCCACGCCGGTTCTGATGCCGCTGGCAAAGTTCACGCCCTGGCCCCGGTGGGTGGCTTGGTTGTAGAGGCGTTGCTGCTCCTCGTCGATGGTTGGAATACGGATACTTACCCCGTCCAGCTCGAGGCGCCCCTCAGTTACTCCTCCTGCGCCTTTTGCTGCGCTTGCGTCACCAGATCGCGGAACGCTTGGCGCTGCGCCGTGGTTATTCCGTGCTCCGGCGAGGCCAAAAAGATCGCCGCCGGGCTTGGGTTGGCTGGCTTTTTGCTGGTTGTAGGCGCTGATGGCCTTGAGGGTTTCATTGATCGCTGTCTCCGGGGTTGCAGGGTCCACCGCCGCGCCGAACATGTCGGCGGAAGTGGTCTTGTTGAGCATAGTCAGGATGTCGCCAACCATGCCGGTGATCGCCTTGGCACTGCGGGCGCTGGCCGCGATGGCCTGGGCCAGCAGGCTGCCCTCTGGGCTGGTGTCGCCTCCCAGCATATCAGACTGAGCGGCCATTTCTTGCAGGGACTGCCCGCTGCGCTTGGCGCGGGCGATGCTCTCCACTGCCTCGGCGAGGTAGTTGGAGATAACCTTGGCCCGCTCCGGCGAGTGCTGGCGCAACTTGGCCATGCCCACGGCGTTGTTGATCAGGGCGGTAGTGATGTTACGGCCGTCCGCGTCCACTTCGCCGGTGGCCGCATCCAGCAGCCGCTGGTTGTCGTAGCCGTAGGCGAAGATGGCCGCCGTCACCCGCTTGCGGTAGGCATCATTCCACTGCCCGTCCCGGCTCACATAGCTGTTGCTCTGGTTCTCGCCGATGGCAGACAGGAACGCCTGGAGGAATCGGTTGTTCTGGCTCGCCAGTACGTCGCCCCCCTCAGGGATGTTGAGCAGATCCAGCATGTCGTCGGTCAGCTTGCCCGCGTCGGCGCCGGCATCCTCGGCGGCACTGTTCGCCATCTTGGCGTCGGTGTTGGAGTCCACCACGAAGTCACGCAGTTGGTCGTCGGTCATGGTGGTGATCCGCTCGCGCACCAGTACGGGCTGCTTCATGGCGCCGATCACGGCCGGGTCGATCCCGAAGTCGGCCGCATTGGCCTCGATGTAGCGGCGGTAAGCGTCGGCGTCACCGCGCTGGTAAGCCTGCCTCAGCCCGATAGAGCGACCGTTTCCACTCTCGACAATGCCGTCACGCACAATCGGCGCGCCCCGGTCGGTCTCCGGGCTGGCGGCCAGGCGTGCCCCGTCCGGCGCGGCGGCGATCTGCCCCACCTGTACCCGATAGGTTTGCTTGCTGCGGTCGCGCGGCTGCAATTGCTGCGGGTAGTCGTGGTTGAGATTGCCCTCAAAGTCGTGAGACGCCACCAGATCGGCAGCCTCCATCACCCGGTATTGCACCTCGACGCTCTGCCCCTTGGGGGTGGCGACCGTCACCCGCTTACCCTCTGGTGACGGCAGCGGCTTGGCCTCATTGGCGGGCTTGTCGATGACAAATATCTTGGTGCGTACATCGGTGGGGTTGAGCGACGCCTTGAATGACCCCTCCGGCATCGCCTGCTCACTGCCTCCCAGCCCGTCAAACCACTCACGGAAGGCTTTGTTCTTGTTGTTTTGGCGATCCCCGGCGGTGGCGGACACAATGGCCACCAATCGCCCGCCCGGCTTGAGGTGGTCATAAGCATGGCGCACATGGTCAACATCCATGTCATTGGAGAATGGCGGGTTCATCACCACGGCGTCATAAGACTGGGCCGGGGTGGTGGCCATAAAGTCGCTACCCACCAGACCAAACCCTTTCGCCTGCAATATCTCGCGCAGGTCGCCAGCCAGCTCCACCGCATCGACCTTGGCCCCGGCAGCGCGCGCCGCCTCGGCCAACATGCCATGTCCGGCGGACGGCTCCAGCACCGTCATGCCCGGCTCAATCCCGGCCAGCGCCACCAGATCGGCGGCGTGACTTTCAGGGGTCGGGAAGAAGTCGATAAAGGCATTACGGTTACCGACCAGCTTGCGCTTGAGCGCGACCATCTTCTCGGCCAAGGGGTCGCGCGGCACGGCCTGCTTTTTCAACCCGGCTTGCAGGCGGGCCAGCTCACGCAGGGCGGCGCGCAACTCGGTATGATTGGTAATGCCCATTCGCTCCAGGCGGCTGTAGCCGCCAATCTGCTCCTTGACCGCCTTGGCGTCGTAGTCGCTGACCCCGCTGGTGTAGGCTTTGAGTTTGGCGATAAGCTCAGGATCGGTAATGGAAACCGTCTTGCTGTCACGATTGATCGCCGCATTGACCAGCGCCATGATCTTGGCCCCGGCCTGCTTGAAGCCGCTTGCCCCTTGCATCTTGGTTGCCACATCTTTGAGGTTGCGGGCGAAGTAATCCATGCCGGGCATTTGCGCCCCTTCTGCCATCATCTCCGGGGTGGCCTTGGCAGACCAACGTTCCCGGCCATCCTCGGTGCGCTCAATCATCCCCTGACTGGTCAGCGCCTCGCGGCGAGCTGGCGGCAAATTCCACAAGCTGCGGCTTAGCGCGTGGTTTAGCTCGGTCAACTGGGTGCCGTTAGCCAGGTTGCGCAGGTAAGTCACCTCGCCAGACTCAATCCCATCGGCAATGGCATCGAGCAACCCGGCAAAGTGCAACTCACTTTCAGCATTGGCGCGGGCGTTGGCGGCCTCGGTCATGCGCTTGTTGGTGTTCTCCTTGCGCTCGGCATTGAGTGCGGCGGTGGCCTTGTCACGCAATGTCTTGGCACGGGTGCGCAGGGTCTCGACCTGCTTGCTCTTGCTGTTGTCTTGGTCGGGGTCGGTTACCTCGGTGGGGGCTGCCTCGGCAGACGGGGCTGCACTGGCAGCCCCCTGACCGGTCAACCAACCACGAAACTCGGTGGCCTTGGCCTCATCCTTGAACTGAAAGCCCGGCACGGCGCCACCGACCTTGTAAGAGGAATACCAGCCGCCCAGCTTTTTGGCGTGCGCGTTGATCTGGTTATAGGTGTCGCGGTCAACCCGGTCGCCCATTTGCACCACAAAGAGGTCTTCCCCGCTCTTGGTGTGCTTGGTTTTGATAATGTCGCCGCTGGCGGTCGGGGTCACGGCGGTGGCAGCCTTCACCTCGTTGGCCTGATCCCGCTTGTCCAGATTGCTGGCGGCGATCAAATCCTCATAGCGGGCGCGCTGCTCAGGGGTCAGCTTGTCCAGCGAGCGGTATTTCAGGAAGGTCTTGAACTGCTCAAGGGTCTGCGGGTCGCGCAGCGCCTCCTTGGTGGCGGCCAACTCGGCATCGCGCTTGGCCACGTCCGCCCGCTGCTTGTTGACGAACTGCTGATACCGCTCAGGGGTTAGGCCATCCAGCGCCTTGGCTACTCGCTCTTCGATACTCTGTCTGGCGCCGCCGATGGCATAGGTCTCGCTGATGGTATTGCCATCACCATTGGCAGCCCAGCGCAGATCACCGATCAGCTGGTTGTATGCGGCCTCGACCACGACGGCCTTTTTGTCATTTTTGTAGCGGGCAGCATTGAAGCGGCTCATCTGATCAAGCAAATCCTGCTTGGTTTTCTTTTCCAGCTCAGCCCGCAGGGAGGGGGCGTTATCCAGAGCGGAACGGCTCATCGCTTGAAATTCAGAAAACTCCATCTCGCCAGAGAACAGGCGACGCTTCGCGGCGTGGTAATCCGTTGCGCTCTTGGCGCCGCGCCAGTCGTTGGCTGGCTCGATCTGCTGCGACTTGGCTCCCGACCCCGCGGTATCGCGGTCGCGGCGCATCTTCATGTAAACGCCAAGGCGCAAGCGTTCCTCACCAACCTGGCGAGCACCTTCATTGGATACAGCAGCCCCAGTGCGGCGGCCGCCATTGCCGTTGAACTCGCCAGAGCCTGATTTTTGCAGATCGCCAACCTCGCCACCAAGTCGCTGGTACTCTGCTTCAAGCTCGGGAGTTGACATCTTTCCGTAGCGGCGATCCATTTCACTAAACAGCTCTGCGTCTGCCTGTGCGAACCGCTCATCCCTGGTGGGCACTGGCTCGCCTTTGGATACTGCCTTGCGGTATGCCTCCTCGGCACGCTCAATGGCGGCCTCCTTGGTGTTGGCAGTAAACCAGCCTGCGCCTACTGCAGAACGATACTTCCAGTGCCCGCCATGCTCTTTTAGCAGGTCGCGATCTCGCAGCTCTTCCTCGCCAATACGGCCAGAAACAGCAGCCCCGGCATCAGGGGCCGGGGCTGTCAGTGCTTGGTCATCTTGCTGCTGTCCATTAGGTACAGGTGAAGCAGGAGTGTTGTCTGCCGGATATCCGGATCCAGCTCGGTCGGCGAGTCCGGCAATGGCTGGTCCAGCGCCTGCTGCAGCCGTTTCGCCTGCGCTAGGCTGATCGCCTTGTCGTTCACGGCCGATTGCAGGTACTGGGGTAACTGGCTCATTGCTCACCTCTGCCTGTGGTTGGTTGACGGGGATCACCTCGCGGTATCCAGTATCGATAGCAGGTGCTAGTTGGCTGGCCTCGGCCTGCATTGATGGTTTAATTGTGCTTGTGGTTTCACCTAATACCAGGGCCTTTAGTTTTGCTTTAAGCTCTGCGCGTTTTGGGTCATTGAGTTCCAGCTTTCCCATTTCATCTAGAATGGAAGCAGCCTCTGCTGTTTGTTCTTTAGAGGAAGGTCTCCAAACCCTCTCCTTACTGCTTTGGTCGTTAAAGACCACGTTATCCGCATCCAAGAGGTTCCCATCCTTCCCAACATAGAAGGTGGCTGCCGAACCACTTGGCAGGCGCTTTTCTAAAATCGGAGTCCCGTTCTCCGCCCCTGCAGTGTTTGTAGTGGTAACTCGATACTTTTCACCCTTGTATGGGCCAGTCTTAAAGCCATTACCAACATCACTGCCTGGTGCTTCATTGCTGTCGTGCTTGACTTGGCTGGCCTCGGCTTGCGCCGGTGCTTGACTGGCTTGCACCCGCTCCAGTTCTGCCTTATCCACCACACCAAAGCCACCGGCCGGCAGTGCAATAGGCGTTTCAGTCTTGCGGCTGGCCATGGCAGCCTCTTTCTCGGTTGCGAACGGCTTGCCCTTGCGGGTGATGCGCAACGACTTGAGCGGGCTAAACACCGAATCTGTGGCGCTGCCTGCCTGCTCGATGGACTGCGCCACCGGGCTGCGCGGATCGCGGGTGGACTGCTCGCCCATGCTGGTATCGACCTGATCCCGTGACAGCCTGGGCGGGGTATAGGCGCTATTGCGCGGGTCAGCGCCCGGTGTGCCCCCGGCAAAGAGGGTCTCTGACTGACCGATCTGCAGGGGCTGGTTGTTCAGCTCGCGCTCACGGCGGGCCAGATCGGCGGCCCGTTGCTGCTCGGCGCGCAAGTCATTGCCATAGACCACATTGCGGTGCGGCAACTCGTTACCCACCTCGCGGGCCTCACCCTCAATCACCGCGCCCGGCAGCTCGCCAGCGGGCTTGGTGGAAGATGCCTCTGGCGGCAACACATCCCCCTCCTGCCCGCTCTGCCAGCGGGTACGCTCACCACCTCGGAATTGCGGGCCGGGGCCAGCCTGTTGGTCATCGTGATCCCCAGGTGCGGCCACTGCCTCCCCCTTGGGTTTAGCATTGGCATCGCCCGCAAAGATCACATCCTTGAGCGGCAGGGCTAGGCGCTGGTTCTCCATGGCTACCTGCTGGGCGCTCTTGTTGCCTGCGAACGGGTCAAGCCCAAGCTCGCCAGCCTGAGCTCGCTCATAAAGGCTCTTGCCCTGATCGCCAGCCTTCATCTGGGAGGCAACCAGCTCCTGCACGGTCTGGCCGAACTCACCCGCCAAGGCGCGCTGCACCTCGCTATCAGCCGCCATCCCCTTGTAGCGATCGGCGGTATCGTCTTGACGCAGATAGGCGGGAACATCACGCAGCTCGTCAAACTGGCTGGCGCTGGGGCCGAGCGGATTCAGCTCCCCCTCGGCCTGCGAGGCGGAGGGCGCCTGCTCGCCTTCTTCCAGTGGAACAGAAGCAAAGTTCGGATCCACTGCCGGACCAGCAGCGCCCTCCGTCACCGGCGCGGAAGGCTCTGCAACCGGATCGGTCCCAACGCCATCTTCCTGGCTGGCATGCTTACCGCCTCGCGCCCCAGCGACAGCACCTACCGCACCACCTGTCCCCATCCCTATCAAGCCGCCCTCGATCGCGCTCGACATGACCCCCTTCATCGGGTCGATATCAGCGGCGGCCACCTCGTTGAGGGATTCGTTGACGGCGTACTGTTGGACGCCCTCTTCCAGGGTTTCACCACCCCACTCACCTACCGCCCCCTTGCCTGCCGCTTTCAGCACTCCACCGGTGGCCGCCTTGCCAGCCAGCATCTTGAACAGCATGGCGTCGCCCATCATGGAGCCCATGGCGGCAGCTCCCCACACCTTGGCGTCGCTCATGGTGGCTCGGCTGGCAACATTGGCAGTCTCCTCCCGGGCCAACGACAGCTTTTCCTCATCAGAGAGGTGTTGCGTCTGCTGATCCTGGTCGATGCGGGTGAATGCCTGGCGGAAGGTATCGCTGCGGGAAAGCTCATCAAAGCTCATGCCCAGCACGGTGTCACGAGTGTTCACCCCCGCACTGCCGACTGACCCGGTCGTACCAGTGGTGACGGCGGCGCCGGTGGCAATTTTGGACACGGCCTTGGCGGCGACCGCTTCGGCTACCTCCTGGGTCGCGCCACGCTTGATCATGGATGCAGTGACAGCCCGGCCGATAGAGGCTTTTGCGGCCACCCCAGTCACCCCGCCAGCGGCGAGTGTCGGTAGCAAAGAGCCAACGCCCTGCGCCATTTTCATCGCCCAGACATCGATATCCCCTGCACCATCCCCCAGGGTCAACCGGCCTTCTGGCGTTTCATCGACCAGTCGGCGTCCCAGTGCCTTCTTGGCGTCAGCACTCATCCCATCATTCAGAGACTCTGCCCCAGATGCGGCCAGATCGCCTGCACCTGCGACCACATCCAGCAACGGGCTCAGCTTATTGGCCATATTGGCACGAGCCTGTTCCAGGTAGTCGCCCACCTGCTTCCCGGCATTCTCTTTGCCGAAGTTGCTTGCCTGCCGTGCCAGCTCACCAATGCCGCCCACCAGATCAAGTGCGCCAGCGCCCACCCCGCGGGCGACATCGCCCAGGCCGACATCAAGATCACGTTTGGCTACAGGCTCGGATGGTTGGGGTGTTGTGGCAGACAGGCTGCTATCGAGCGAGCTCCAGAAGGGGTCATTACGAGTGTCAGATTGTCGCGGTTGTGGCAGGGCGTCACGCAGTCCAGGTTTGTCCATGGTGTCCTCGGATTTCGAGCAAAAGAAAAGCCCCGAGCGGCGAACCGTTTGGGGCTTTTGAGATGGGGCGATCAGCATGCAGACTGATCGACGATGGAGAGATGCTAACGCTGGGGTAGGTGAAAGGCAACTATCGGCGAGCCTGGCCCAGGCTCATCGCCTGATAGGCGTTGGTCTCAGTGTCACGGAGTCGATTGGCCGTGACGGTAGCCTGCTCAGTCTGCCGCTGTTTGGCCGCCTGCTGGCGCCAAAGCTCAAAGGCCATGTTCATCTTGGCCGGGGAATCCAGCAGACTGCTCAGTTTGCCATGTTGGTTGGCCTCCTTCACGAACTGCAGGCGCTCGGGATCGCCCCCGGTCCACGCCTTGAGTGGCGCCTCCTGCTTTGGCTCATCCGTTTTTGTGGTCAGGCCGTAGGTGTCAGCCAGCGCCTCCTTGCTCTTTTCAAGCTGGGCATCCAGCGCATCGAGCTGCAGGTCTTTATCCTCCGCATTGCTGGAGGAGATCCGGGCACGGTTCTGGCCGTGCTGCTTCTCAAGGTCAGCAACAGCCTTCTTGTATCCCGCCTGATCCGGGCCTGCCGTCAGGCCAAGCGATGCGCGCAGCTGGTCGGCATTGCCGATCATGTGCTTGGCCAGGGCCGCCCGCTGGTAGGCTGGCTTCAGGAAGTCGTTGATGGGGATCACCTTGGGTTGATCGTCAGGCGCCGAGGTGCGGTTATTGGTGACCGGACGAACGGCCTTACTGCCATCGTCATAGGTGACCTCCACCCCCAACACTACGCCACGCCCGTCCGGGGTGATCATGATGTTGTTCAGCTGCTTGCCGGTGATGGTCTTGCCGCTCTCAGGGTCAATGTCGCCGACCCCTTTACTGACTTCATCCTGGTAGAGGGTGCCGGCCGCCTTGATGAAGTCAGGGTTATTGACGGCAGCGTGCCCATCGGGTGTGGTCGGGTCGAGTTTTCCTTCCTGAGCCTGGCGCATCAGATTGCCAGCATGGGTGACAAAGGTCTTGCCCGCCTCGGCATAATCCTGCTGCAGGTAGCGCTCCGGGTTAAAGGAGCCAGCCCGCGGATCCCGCACCACGTTCCAGAACTGCTGGCCCGGGTCTTTACCCTCCGCCACAGCTTGCCAGCCAGACTGGATGATGGGCAGGTTCTCCTGTTGGTATGCTTGCTTCTCCCTGTCCTTTACCTGCCAGTCATTCTCTTGTTTGGCCCTCCCCTCCGCAGCCTGAGCGAGCACCAAGTTGGCATTGCGGTAAGCCCGCAGGCTATCCGCATCTTTCCGTTTGAGATCAAACTCCTGCCCCCACTGATCATTCGTCACTTTTTGCTGATCAACCCGGTTGTCAAACTCGGCTTGCCGCAAAGAGAAGTCCCGATTTGAATTTGCTGTGTTCTGCTTGAACATCGCATCCCGCAGGCTCATTTCACGTTCAGCGCGCTCGTCTGCCTTCTGGCCGCGCTGATAGTTATCCATGGTGTTGAAGCCAGCCAGAAAACCTTCAGCCAATCCCGATACGCTCATCATGCCTCCTTAAAACAAGCTGTCTGCCAGAAAACCAACCCCAGCACCTGCCAGTGCGCCCAGAGGGCCACCGAGTGAACCCGCCATGCCCAACATGGCGCCCATCGATGCGCCAGTGCCGATGGTGCTCAGGGTTTGCCCCTTGCGAGCGGTCTTGAGACTCTTGTTGGCAGCCTCCATCTCCGACTCTCTGTTGGCCGCATCACGCAACCCTGCCATACCCTGCTGGCGCGTCTGGGCGCCAATATCCAAAATGCCGTACCCCATCACATACCTCCACCAGTTTTGATTGCCTCACGCAGGCCGGCATCGGCGCCGGTCAAGACCCCCATCTGGCGTGCCTGCTCCTGCTCGCGCAGGCCGTTCTCGGTGCCTGCCGTCATCAGCGCCATGCGCAGCCCCTGGCTGTTATCATCGGCATTGCTGCTGGTGCTCACCCCCATCCGCGCATTGCGGTTGGCCGTAGCCTGCTGGGCAGAACGCAGGGCGTTGGCGTTGTTCTCATCCACCCGGCCGAGCTGCTCCTGCAGCAACTGGTCGTTGGTGGCCAGCTCCATAAGCTCCTTCTGCTTCGGGTAGAAGCGGTCTTTCCAGTCCTGGTAGCTCTCGCGAGTGATCTGTGCATATGTATCTGCGGCGTATCCCATCGTTTACCCCTTAATAGCCCTTGCCTTGCAGCACGCTGGCTGTCGGGCTGATTTTCTTGATCTCCGTTGCAGCCGGCGCTTTCAGGCTGGCCAGCCCATACGCCGTGCCAGCTCCAGCCAACGTACCAACCAAACCAGCCGTCGCCTGCTGGCTTTGGTAAGAGCTCTGTGCATCACTGGTTGCCTTGCTCAAGCTGGTTGTGGCCACATCACCAAAACCAGCCAGCGATTCAGCCTTCTGCCCTGCGCCAATGCTCACCACATCCTTGAGCCCAGCAACATACTTGTCCTGCTGGCTGGACTGTGCGCGGTTGGCGGTATCGGTCTGGCTCAATGCCTGGTCGGTTGCAAGACCTTTCATAGTCTCCTGGTACCTGCCGCTGGTTGGATCTACTCCACTGGCCGCCATGGAGTCAGCCAGCCCGGCGCGCGCCTCACCAAAGGATTGAGCAGTGCCAAGCGCTGCCGTGCCTGCCAGTTTGTCGAACTCCCCCTCGTTGTTGAGGTCATCCACCTTGTCCATGAAGATGTCCTCATACGGCTGCAGCTCGTTTTTATAGAGCTGCCACTGCTCCATGGCCACACTGGCCGCGGCCTTCTGGGCTTCCGTCTCCTGAATTTCGTTAGAGCCACCCTTGCCCATCGCTCACCTCACAAGTTGATCTGAAACACATAGAGCCCATCAGCATCATCCGGCTGACGGACCCATCCCATTCTTGGCGCAACCTTGAGCCACCCCTTACGCGCCGAGTGGAAGCGCAGCCAGCGTGCCCCAATCAGGCGTGCCAGGCGCTTCACTTCCGGCAGGTGTCGCTCCGGCGCACCACCATCCCCCCATCCAACCCACACCAGGACCCCGGTAATGCCCTGCTCCACCACCGGTTTCAGCACAAAGCCATCCGCGCCGCGCACAAACAAAAACGCCACCCGATTTCGGATGGCGTCTTGCAGTTCGGCGGGTAGCCTGGGATTACCTGTGTCGCTTGTGATTCTGTTAATTGCCTTACTCATGACAATGCCATCAGCCAGACCGCCCGATCGGTGTCATTGTATTCAGGGCCAAGATCACTAACGTTGCCTGATGTGCTTGTAGCAAACGATATCGTTGCACTAGTGTTGGCCGGAATTTTAATAAACGGCTGAATTGATACAGCTATATCAACGCTACCACCGTTTGGCAGGTTGACTGTTGTTGTCTGCGTCTCAATGAGAGCCCCATTAAGGTACACATGAATGTTCAGTCCAATGGTACCTTGCCCTGATATCCGCCTGCGGTATCTGATCCCTCCCTGCACCAGTATGAGGTTTCTGGCGCGATTGTAGGCCGGCACGCTGAATGCGCCCTTATGGGTAAACATATTGGTTATATCACCGACAATCCGATTGGCATAGATGGTGCCACGCACCACACAATCCTCATCAATCGTGCAGTTACCGATAGTCATGTTTCTGACGTAGCCGCCCTCGGCATGGAGTCGGTTGGTATAGATCCCGCCATCTGCATAGATGATGGTGTGCCAACCCCACCCCCACCCCCCGTATGGCCCACCCTTACCAAAACCAGCAGCTCCGCCAGCCATAAAGGCATTGCCCATATCGATCTGACCTCCGTTGATCAACGGTGAGCTGATGCTGACCCCGGCCTTCACATAATCGGCGGTGATCTTCTCTGACTGGATGATCTGGATGGTGGCCTTTCGGATGATGGCTTCGGCGATCACCGTCTGGCCATTGTCGATGGCAAACACAGGGGCGGTGGCGTTTGGGCTGTTTGGGTTGAACACAAAAAACTGACTGGCAGACACCACGACCTGGCTGGTGCCGTCCGATTTGGCTATCAGACCAATACCAGCAGTGATTTGGCCAGCACTGGCCTTGGCCGTCCACATGGCCTGGGCCCCATTTTGCAAGTCGGCAATAGCTTGGCTCTGGAGTTGAACGGCGGCGGCATTGGCTGCAATCCTCGGGTCGTCAGTGGCAACCCAAGCAGTTCCACTGTAACGGTACGGCCTGTTGTTGTTGGCTGTGTCAAACCACAGATCACCGGTACCCATGCCGGTGCTGGGAGCAGAGGCTTGGAAAAAGGTTTTGTTCTTGCTGCCAGCGACCGCCGAGACCGTGTTGATCTGGCTACCAAGCGACTGCACGGCATTTGCCCTGGCGACCGACTCCGCCGTGATCTGGCCGGCGAGTTGCTGATCCCCCTGTTGATAGTTCGCCGTGACCTGCTGGATCTGCTGGGCCATGGCCGAATCTGCGTCAGCCCGCGCCTTCGCTTCGTTGTTGATGGCCGCACTGTTCTGGGCAACGCCCTGATTCGCCCGATCCGCAGCCTCCTGCGCTGCGGCGGCGGCCTGCGCTGCGTCGATTGCAGCCTTGTCGGTCACGGCGATCCAGCCAGAGCCACCCCATCGCTTCGGGGTGTTGATGCCGTTGCTGGTGTCAATCCAGAGGTTCTGAGCAAGCTGGTCGCTGGCGCCTGGGGCAACCGGCTGAATGATCACCTTCCCCTTCCCATTGGCAATCCCAGCCGCCTCTGCAGCATCTAGCTTTGCCTGATCCGCGCTTTCCTGAGCGCCGGATGCAGCGGCGCCCGCCGATTCAGCAGTGGCTTTCACCTGACTCAACTGCTCAGAAAGGGACTGGCTTGCCTCGGCGCTTACCCGTGACACTTCATCGATGCTGGCAGCCAGGGTCTGCTCAGCCCCCTTGAACTCTGCATCCATCGTGGACAACTGTTCAGCCAGCGCGCTATCAGCATCGCTACGCGCCCGCACTTCAGCAGCCACGGCAGCATTGGTATCCGCATTGGCCGCCTTGAACTCGGCATCAACAACGCTGATCTGTTGAGATAGAGCCTCATCCTTTGTCGCCCTGACCAACTGCTCGTTGGTGATCTGCGCCTTCAGATCTGCCGTTTCGGCATCAAACTCTGCGGTCAGTTGTTCAACTGTCCTGGCCTGCGCCTCCTGCTGATTCGCCAGCGTGCTCTGCTGTTGGAGAATGACACCGCGAGCTTTCCGGTTCTCCCGGTCACGTTCATCCCCGGTCAGGGCGCCTTCGACCAGACTGGCGGCGCCGATATCTACCTCTGACTCCAGTTTGTCCTGGCGCTGGCTTAGCGATTCTTCATTGCTGACCACCACGCGCTGCAGTTCGGTAATGCTGGCAGTGTTCTCCCCGACTTTTGCATCAGTGGCGCTGATCCGCTCACCAAGCGCTCTGTCGGCATCTGCCAGGGCCATGCTCGACTCCGACAGTGACGCAGACAGAGTGGTATCGGCGGCCTTGAATGCAGCATCGACAGTGCTGATCTGCTGGGCAAGCGCCTCATCTTTTGTTGCCCGAGCCAGCTCCTCGGCCGCAACCCTCGCTTTCGCATCCTCGAGGTCGCTGCCGAACTGCGCCTCGACCTCAGACACCCGCCTCGAGATAGCCTCATCAGCGGT